>CAXGSZ010000014.1:0-15673 GCA_964012455.1 uncultured Alphaproteobacteria bacterium | reverse complement strand
CCACTTGAGATAGCCGACCCGCCGTATACAACCATCGTCCTTTTGGAAGGGTGTGATGAAGGCGGTGGTCGGGCACCAAACCAAATCGATTCCGTCATGACTGATGTAGCGATACCGGTGCAGATGGCCGGACGCGACAAAACGAGCATTGTGATCCTTCAGCAATTTCAACAGGCGAGCCCTTGGCTCTGGCAAGGTACTCCACTTGCTTGCGGCTTCGTCGGGTTCCTTTGCGAACAGCGGCTTGTGGGTAAAAAGCCCCAGAGAGCGATTGTTTGCCTCGCGCAAGGATATCTCCAGAAATGTCCATTGGTCTTCCTCGGCCGGAAGGCCGCTGCCAAGGAGTTCGCCGTTGATCCCAATAAGCCGCCACGATTCGATGTCTCGGACGAACCGGTCGTCCCTGAAATACCGTTTCCAGTTGGCGAGCCTTGCATCGTTGACCGGTTGCTTAGGGCGTGGGTTGTCGCCTGGCTCGCCAACATCGTGGTTGCCCGGGACGGCGAGATAAGGAACTCCTAACCGCTCCGCCTCAGCGTGAGAGAACGCGAGGTCCTCCACAACCGCGGGGCCGTTGAATGAGAAGTCACCTGTATTGATAACAAGGTCAGGACCAAGCGCCCGCGCTTCGTCGACGAAAACCTGCCAGTTATCGGTGAAATAGGCGTGTGTCGCACTTAGATGCGTGTCTGACACTTGCAGGACGACAAAGGTCATGTTTCCGTAATTCCAAAGTGTTTCTCCAGAACCCGACCATAGTATGTCGACGTCCTCTCTATGCCCATAGTAGGGTTAAGGAAGCCACACTTGAATTTGGCTGATGTCGTGACCGTACCATGCTTTAATAGGGACACTCCGTCCGCATCATGATGAGTTGAAGATGACCCAACCGCTCCTTTTTACGCCATTCGCTATCCGCGACATTATTTTAAAAAACCGGGTTGTCGTGGCGCCGATGCACCAATACGCGGCGGAAAAGGGCTTTCCGACGGATTGGCACTTGATGAATATTGGGCGGTTCGCGGCGGGCGGTGCCGGATTGGTATTTGTCGAATCGACCAAAGTCGACCGCCGTGGTTGCGGGACGGTTGGCGATACCGGTCTTTGGGACGATAAGTTTATCACGCATTTCAGGCGTCTCGCCGATTTCATCCGGGCGCACGACTCCGTGCCAGCCATTCAGCTTGGCCATTCAGGACGAAAGGCACGTCGTTTTCGCCCCTGGGAAGGGGGGGCTCCTCTGACGGAAGCACCCGAAGGGTGTGATGATTGGGAAGCATGGGAGCTCGTCGCTCCAAGTGCCCTTCCGGGCGGCAAGAGCGACCCGGAACCCCGTGCGCTCAGTAATGCCGAGGTCAAGGACCTGGTCGGTATGTGGGGTGAGGCGGCACGCCGCGTTGCCGAGGCAGGTTTCGATATTCTCGAAATACACGCGGCGCACGGTTACCTAATCCACCAGTTCCTGTCGCCATACGCGAATGTGCGAAACGACGAGTATGGCGGTTCGGAAGAGAACCGGATGCGGTTCGCTACGGAAGTTGTCGAAGCCGTTCGTGCTTACTGGCCTGCCGATAAGCCGCTCTTCATGCGCTTGTCCATTGAGGACAATGCGGGTTGGGGGCCGGACGAGAGTGTTCGTCTGGCACAACGCGTCGGCCCGATGGGCGTGGACGTCATTGACTGCAGTTCCGGCGGTATGATGGGCAGTCCGGTGGTCGGCAAGGACATGCGCCCGGGCTACAATTACCAGGTGCCCTACGCGGAGAAGCTGAAACGGGAAAGTGGGGTCATGAGCATGGCGGTCGGAATGATCGTCCATGCCGACCAGGCGGAGAAGATCCTTCAGGACGGGCAAGCCGATCTTGTTGCCCTGGCTCGGGAAATTCTCTACAACCCGAACTGGCCGATGGACGCGGCGCGCAAACTTGGACTTGAGCGCGACTTCGAAAGCGTGCCGCCACAGCAGTCTTACTGGCTCGCCAAGCGGGCGCAGTCAATCGAAGATATGGTGCCCTCGACCTATCAGGTCGGGATCGACGGGGAGGGTGGGTCGTCCTAGCGCGGCACCACGTAGCCGATACTCTCGCGATCCCAGGTGTCTTGCGTGATGCCCGCATCCCGAAGATCTTGCTTGCGTAGTTTGCCGGTCGGCGTTTTGTCCAGCTCATCGACGTACTCGATATAGCGGGGCACCGCATAACGCGGCATCCGTTCGACGCACCAATCAAGAATTGAGGTGAACTCGGGCGCATTACCGGTCGGCATGACACAGGCTTTCACTTCTTCCTCGCCGCCCGCATCCTCATCTCGGACGCCGATTACGCAACTCTCGGCGACATCGGGATGGTTGTTGATGACCTGTTCGACTTCGAATGCCGAGATATTTTCGCCACGGCGCCGGATGCAATCCTTGATCCGGTCGATAAAGAAGAGACGTCCCTCTTCGTCAAAGCGGCCCGCATCGCCGGTGTGAAACCACATATTGCGCCACGCTTCGACAGTACGCTCTGGCATCTTATAATAACCCGCCATGAAACAAGCGGGCTGTTTCGGGCGGACGACAATCTCTCCGGTCTCGCCACATGGGACTTCTTCGTCAGTATCCGGATCCACGACCCGAACTTCGAAGAAATCTTCCTCCAGGTGGCCCGCGCAGCCGACCATCAGCGGGTCTTCGAGCTTGCCGTAAGCCGGAATATTGCATTCCGTCATGCCATAGGCTTGCATCAGGCGCAGCCCGAAGCGTTGTTCGAAGGCCTCTCCCCACTCTTCCCCGATGGGCACGGCTAGCATCAACCTCAGATGGTGATCTCTATCATGCGGGGTTTCGGGCTGGCGGAAGATGAACTCGGGAATTACGCCGAGGCCGTAAGTTAGTGTGGCCTCGCTTTCACGGATTTCGTCCAGCCATGTGGTCGCAGAGAACCGGCGGATGACATGCGCGCTGGAACCGTACATGAGGCAAGATGTGAGCTGAAGCAACAATCCCATAGCGTGGAAGAACGGCATGCAGATGAACATCTTGTCGTCCGGTGTCATCTCAAGCGCCCGACCCGAGCCATAACCGAACAGTAGGCAATGGGCATGCGGCATCAGTGTGCCTTTTGAGGGGCCGGTGGTACCTGAAGTGAACATGATCATGCAGATATCGTGCGGCGTTGGGGGAACGAGATCGCCATCGCGCGCCTGGGTCGCTAGCAACTGTGTGAATGGAATGCCCATGGTGTCTGGAAGCGGTGCGCCGTGACCCTCTATGGATACCGTCGTCTCGATCGACAGACCGGTTATCGCAATGGTGTCGAATGCCGGCCGGAGTTCATCACTCACGAATACGACCTTGGGGTCGATATTCGTAATTTGATGTTCGAGAAATGCCCCTTTTAACTCCGTGTTGATCGGGACGAATATGGCGCCGCGTTTATGCGTCGCCAGCATTGCGAGCAGGAATTCCTTACAATTGAATATCATCGCAGCAACGCGGTCGCCGGGTTCGACGCCTAGGTCAGCAAGCGCGGAGGCCATGTCGCTGGTAGCTGTTTCGAATTCTGAAAATGTCAGTGCCTGACCATTGGAAAACGTTGTGAAGAGACGATCTCCGTATTCTTCCGCCCGACGGCGAACGAGTTCTAGATACGTCCAAGACTCCCGTTGAAAATCGATCACCGTCGCCTCCCCTCAGATAATACCCGCCTCCAATCCGGCGGCCATGGCCATACCGAGCTCCTCGCATGAGCCCACGAAAGAATCTTGCCAGTCACCCTTCAGGATCAAGGGTTCTTGCACGCCCTTCCAGCGCAGGCCCGTGACAATGGCCTCGACGCCGCGCCGCGTTCCTGTTCCGTCGTGGCCCGCCCGGATATAGAGCGCATAGGGCGTACCCTGCTTTTTTTCGAGGCAAGGATAGTAAATGCGGTCGAAGAAGTCCTTGAGGGCGCCGCTCATGTACCCGAGGTTTTCCGTCGTTCCGAGGATGATACCATTCGCGGCCATAACATCTTCAGAGGTGGCATCGAACGGGTTTTTTGCGATCGCATTGACCCCCGAGATGTTGGGCGAGTTGGCTCCTGCGACGACCGCCTTCATAAGCCGGGTGGTATTTGGCGAGGGTACGTGCGCTACAATTAGGAGTCTTTTTTCGGGCATGATTGGATATTATGGTCGGCGATGGCCGGAACGAAATCAAGGGGCGGTTATGCTTATCGGATCGATCGCTAGGAGCATTACCACTCTGGGGCTCATCATGATTTCAATGACGGCCGCTGCGGCGGAGCCGCTGCGTTTTGTGATCGTTGGCGATATGCAATACAACGCAAGCTAGACCCTGCTGTTCGAGAACAAGATTATGCCGGCAATAAGCGGCGGCGGCTTTCCCTTCGCGATCCATGTGGGTGATTTTAAAGGAGGGGGGCGGTAGCGATTGCACGAATGCTGGTCTTGTACGTGTCTGCGCGGTCATCTCCCAGCTAATTCCCGATCGTGTCTTTTATGCGCCGGGCGATAACAATTGGACGGATTGCGACGATGACAGGCTTAGTAACCCAATTTCCGAACTTGCCCGCCTTGACCGTCTGCGGAAGGTATTCTTCGGGCAACCGCTTCAGCTGCCGGCGGGATGGGCGTACCATCGCCAGGAAGGATTTCCGGAAAACGCATTGTGGCAACTGGGCGGCGTAAAGTTTGCAACCTTGCATGTTGTCGGTACCGCAAATGGGCGGGTTGAAATAAAGCGCTACAACATGGCCGTGGCGCTCGCTGCGGTAAAGGCGCATCACCAGGCGAACGCGGTATGGCTAAGGCAGGCCTTCGCCGCTGCCGAATCCGCACAGGCTCTAGTGGTGGCATTGCAGGTGGATACTACCGTTGCTCGTTGGTCTGGCCCGTGTTCGGGTGAAAGGCGATCAAAGTGTGATGCGTTTGCGTCCCTCAGAGAACAGCTGCGGAAAGGAGCGGCCGAACTGGGTAAGCCGGTACTCGTGGCCCACGGCGATACTGGGCGTTTCTGCGTTGATCGTGAATTTGGCGGCCGGCGTGCGCCTAATCTCTGGCGCCTCAACAACCGTGGCGATTACGTCATGTATGCGGCCATCGTCGTGGCGGTAGAGAAAGGGACACCGTTTTCCTTCTTCCGGTAACGGACGGGCAAGCCGCTGGAGACTATTTGTTAATGCCGCTTGTGCGTTGGCGTTTTGGCGTTAGGTCAATCGCGAGACTCAAGGATTAAAGAGGTAAAAGATGGCGGGGAAATTACAGTTCGGAATTGCGCTTCGCACGCAGTACCCGGCTGAATTAGATATCAGTGAGAAATTTCGGGACTTGCTCGAACTTGTTCGTCTGGCTGACTCGCTTGGATACGATTCACTCACAAAGACCTCTCACTACAGCACTGCGCCCTATCAGGCGTTTCAGCAGTTTCCGCTACTCGCGCGGCTTTCCGCGGAAGCGCCCAATATCCGGCTCAACGCCGGCATCATTCTGCTGTCATTGCACAAGCCGCTCGACCTCGCGGAGCAACTCGCAAGCATCGATATTATGTGTGGTGGCAAATTGATCGTCGGTGCGGCTTTGGGTTATCGCGAGGTCGAATTCAAGGCATTTGGCACCACGCCGCGCGAACGTGCGCCGCGCTTTGAGGAGAACCTTATCGCCCTCAAGCGGTTATGGACTGAAGATTCAGTCGACATGGTCGGCACCCACTTCGAGTTGGATGGAGCGACCTGTCTTCCGAAGCCGCTTCAAAAGCCGCATCCACCGATCTGGATCGGCGCTAACGCGGATCCGGCGATCGAACGCGCGGCGCGTATGGGCGATTGTTGGTATATCCCGCCGCACAACGAAGTGACGACGATTATTCGTCAGCTGGAGATCTATAAGCGGGCACTCGATGCGGCCAATAAGCCGTTTCCCGAAGAGTTACCGATGCGGCGCGAGGTCTTCGTCGCATCGAGCCGGGAAGAAGCACTACGGCTGTGCGGTCCTTATCTCGGAGACAAATACGAAAACTATACTGATTGGGGTCAGAGCGATCAGTTGCCGGACGACGATTCGAAACTCGATCAAGCGTTCGCGGACCTAATCGGCGACCGCTTCCTTCTCGGATCACCCGACGAAGTGGCCGAGCAAATAATCGATTTGAATCGCCGCATCGGCACAAATCATCTGATTATGAGTATGGACTGGCCTGGCATGCCGAAATCAGCCACACTCGACTGTCTGCAGCTTTTCGCTGAGGAAGTCGCACCTCAAGTGCGCAGTGGCCTATAAGCTAGGTGGCCTGCTCGTCGCGCGGCTCGTTGCGGCGGTCGTTGATCTTTACTGTTTTCTGACAGCGTTCGCATTTCTTATAAACGCGGACATTCTCGAACAGATTGGACTCCTCATAGAAAAACCAGACGTGGGGCTCAACTGCGCGTAGCGGATTGAAAATTAGATAATTTCCTTAAACATCACCCTTAGGGAAAAATTCAAAACGAGTTATCGCTGAGGAAATTACGGTTTGTTGAGCCGAGGAGCTTCTTTTTTCAATTTCATACTATGAGTTGTGTGCCGCAATTGGCGAGTAACACTGTGGGATCAACCTAATGCCATTTTGGCAATTGTGTCGAGGCGTTGGCGAACGTCATCAATGTCCTTCATCGGCACAAGATGAATGACCTGTTCAACACCGAGCTCTTCGTATTGCGGGAATAGTTCGGCCTTCGGCGCCCTATTCGGAAGGGTGTAGACCTTAATGTCGCTCCGTGTGCGGCCTTCGTTGGCGAGAGCCTGATCGAGTTCTGCAAGCTTTGCCGGCAGATCTTTCGGCATGAGACTGGCGCCCATCCAACCTTGTCCGAGCCTGGCGACCCGTCGCAACGCGGCTTTACTCTCCCCGCCAAAGAATATGGGGGGATGCGGGGCCTGTACTGGTTTCGGGTTCTGTGTGCATTCGGGAAGCGTGTAGAATTCTCCCTCGTAGGATGGATTATCCATCGTCCAAAGAGCCTGCATGACACGGATATAGTCGCCGGTGCGTGCTCCGCGCCGTTCGAAGGGGACCTGCAGGGCGTCGAATTCTTCCTTCAGCCAGCCGGCGCCTACACCAAAGTCGACACGGCCACCCGAAAGGAAATCGACATCGGCGATTTGTTTGGCGGTGTAAACCGGGTTTCGCTGCGGGACGAGACAGATGCTGGAGCCGAGCCGTACCCGGGTCGTGTTTGCGGCGACAAAGGATAGAGCCGTCCACGGCTCCATCATGCCGTGATCGAAGCCCAGTAATTTACCGTGTTCCGCGTATGGATACTTGGAGCGATATTCTTCGAAGAAGATCACATGCTCTGGCGCCCAAATAGATGCAAATCCGCGCTCTTCGATCGCTTTCGCTGTTTCGGCAATCAGCTGTGGCGGCGTTATCGCCGAGCAGGGCATAACGATCCCAACTTCCATATTGTCACCGCCTCCGGTTTTGCGTTCAGCCATCGATGATAGGGCGTAGACGCCGGATGGGGACCACCACATGTGTGTGGTTTGCGTCCCCGTTAAAGCGAATGTGTTTCTGTGAAAACCTAGAGGGGGAGCGTTCATGCTGACGCCGGACCATTAGTTTTAGACCCGCGTGAGCTGTTCCGATCGGATTTGAATGGAGTTACGTGTGTTGCCGGGCCGATGTACCTAGCGTTCGCCATTCTCGCGGATCATCACGAGCCGAAAGCGGATGGAAACTTTCGGCTGTATACTGATCAGCGCTGTAATGGGCGTCGTCGGGGGCATTGCGTGATGTGACCGGTGTTTTGGATTGCCGCCCTAAGTTACGCTGTCACCTTTATCACCGTCGTTTCTTTGGCGTTCTTTCTCAAGAAGTCTCGATTTCATGTTATCTTGTGGCTCAACGCGTTCGGTTTGGCGCTGTTTGCGGTAAATGGCGCCGATAAGCGCCTGTTCTTGGTGCAACTCCGGTGATCGTAATGGTTATGGGCGTCATGTCGGCGACATTCGGTGGAATCATTCGCGATTTGCTTGTCGGTGTGGTGCCGCTTTTGTCGCTGGTCTCGTAATCCAAGGCTTGCTTTGCCTTTTGGGTGATCGCTCACAGCCTACACAGAGAGGCCAGGGGTAATGAAGACGAACTAAGAGAAATTAGCGTTTTGTGGGATTAGGACGAACGCTGTACAGGCTAGCGTTATAGTTCCGCCGCAAAATCAAGCATCATGTGGCTCAATGCCCCCTCTTGGACAGAATTGGAAGCCTTCTTCGGTGGCATCCATTCCCGCGTTCGGCGCAGTTCCTCGGGCCAAGCATTCAGCACGCATGTGACGCGCATGGTGAAGACTTCGACTTGATAGGGCGGGATGCCGGGCTCGTTTTCTTTGCTGTAGGTGAAGGTCCCTAAGCTCTTTTTTGGAACCTTGCCGTTAATTCCAGCTTCCTGAAACGCCTCTTTGATCGCGGACTGACGAGGTGTCATGTCGGAGGCGATATGGCCCTTGGGCAGTACCCATCGACCGGAGCCGATCGACGTAATGAGAAGAAATTTGGGGCCTGATTTCCGCACGCAATAGGGCAGAATTGCCGATTGCGGAATGTAAACGCTCTGCTTGTCCATAAATCTTGCGCTTCAGTTGGCGAGTTTCCGGCGCTCGGTGAAGATGCGTGCGTGCGGTAAGACCTCGTCAACCAATCGTCTGGTTTGGGCCATCATTTCATCATCGCCATCGCCGATGGGACGCAGAATGAATTTTGAGATTCCATGCGGAATATAGCTTTCGATCATAGTGAGGATATCCTCCGCATCGCCGATCGCCATGCCTGTCTTCGGATCGCGACCGCTACGTTTCTTGAATGCGTCCGCCGTCTTCTGCACGATCGGGTCATCCCAACTACCGAAGCGAACCCCAAAACCGATACCCATATGGTCAGGGTCCATGTGTTTACCTTGCTCCTTTGCGTATTGTAGAATCTCCGAGACGACCTTCCCGGCTTCTTCCGGTGTCTGGAAAGATGCCTGCCAGCCATTGCCGTAATCAACCGTGCGTTCGACGGCAGCCCGCGCGCTTCCGCCGATCCAGCACGGCAGAGGGTTTTGCACAGGACGTGGCGAGATGACCGCGTCGGTATATTGGAAATGTTTTCCGTGGAATGTGACTTCACCGTCCTTCCAGAGTCGGGTCATGATCTCAAGTGCTTCATTCATCCGCTGTCCGCGCGCCTTGGTCGCCCTTCCGCTCGCGATCCAATCCCGCGAGCGATTGCTCCCCAGGCCGAAGGCAGGCAGCAGGCGGCCGTTCGACAGATAGTCGATGGTGGCGCATTCCTTGGCGGTGATCAGCGGGTCACGAATTCCGAGCGACGCGACGTTCATGCCGAACTTGATCTTTTTAGTAGTCCCGGCGAGGGCGGCCATCGCGCTCATGCATTCAAGGAACGGTTCGCGCGAAACCAGACGGTCTGTCTGCCACAGAGAGTCTACGCCCTCGTCGTCGCACATATGCACCCAGTCCCAATAGCATTCTGCTGTGGAAAAGGTGTAGTTGGAAAGCCCGAGTCCGATTCCTACCGTCATGTCACTGTCTCCAGATGCTGGGAGCCGGTCGAATACGCGACCTGTCCAACAAAATTATTCGGCGGCGCTCGGTACGTCGAGACCGGGCCGAACCAAGGTATCACGCCCTTTATTACGGCCGTTCTTGCGTAGCGCTGTTTCCACGATGGGCGCGACCGGCGGCGCTGCGAAGGAACGCGCGCGGCGTGCTTCGGGCGCGTCGTCATAGAATGTCGTGCGTTGCCGTGGTATCCGGCCGCGATTGACGATAACCGCTTCAAGCGTCTCAGGTGGCATCTCCTGTCCGTGGGTGGCGCCAGCAGACCGAGTGATCGTTTCGTTCATCAGTGTTCCGCCGACATCATTACAACCGGCTTCGAGACACGCGGCGATGCCGTCTGGTCCAAGCTTGACCCAGGACGTCTGTACGTTTTCGAAATGCGGATGTAGGGCGATTCGAGACACCGCATGCATTAGCAACGCTTCACGCCAGGTCGGTCCCTTTCGTGCGGCGCCCTTGAGATAGATCGGTGCCTCCATATGCACGAAAGGCAAAGGGACCAATTCCGTGAAGCCGCCGGTGCGTTTTTGCAGGTCGCGCAGACGGAGTAGATGGCGTGCCCAATTCACCGGTTGTTCTATATGCCCAAACATAATCGTCGCCGTGCTGCGGAGACCAAGACCGTGCGCTGTCTCCATCACTTCGAGCCATTGCGCCGTATTGATCTTGTCCGGGCAAAGGGTCGCGCGGACTTCGTCGTCGAGAATTTCCGCAGCCGTCCCCGGCAAGGTGCCGAGACCACCGTCCCTTAGCTTGCCGAGGAATGTCTCGAGCGACAGGTCGAGCGTGCGTGCGCCTTGGGATACTTCGAGCGGTGTGAAGGCGTGGACATGGAGTTCAGGCAGGACGGATTTCAGCGTCCGGAGAATCTCAAGATATGTCTCGCCGGTGTAATCCGGATGGATTCCACCTTGCAGGCAAACCTCCGTTGCACCCCGATCCCAGGCTTCTTCCGCTCGGCGAACAATCTCGTCCATCGCGAGATCGTATGGCTTGCCGCGCAGTGTCTTATGGGTCTTGCCTTTTGAGAAGGCGCAAAATTTGCATCCGAAATAACAGACGTTCGTGTAATTGATGTTGCGATTGACGACGTAGCTGACGGCATCGCCGTTAACCTCTGCGCGAATGCCATCCGCCACAGCGGCAATGTTCTCGACCTCTCCCGCGCGGGCGGAGAAAAGTCTAACGATATCGGCCTCTGACAGGTCGTCGCCCGACGAACCGCGCGCTAGAATGGCATTCAGTTCACGACTTTCGCCCAATTCCGGCAAGATCGTCGGTGCTGGCAGGGACATGTCGTCCGCCATGCCGGGCGACCAGCGGTCAGTCCGTGCGAGCCCATCTGAATCGATGCGGCGCAGCACCTCGGCGCGAAACATGGGGTCGAGCCAGACCTCATTCTCAAAAGCGTAATTGGGATAGACGGCAAGCCGTTCCGCGAGAATCTTGTCCTGCCGTGCCGTTGCTTGCGCCAAAGTCGCGAGATGCGGCCATGGCGCTTCAGGATTCACATGATCCGGTGTGACGGGCGAGACGCCGCCCCAATCGTTGATCCCGGCCGGGATTAGGTCGCTGGCGTTCTGGCCACTCAGGTTCGGTGGGGCCTGGATCGACATCTCGGGGCCGAAAATCAGGCGTGCGGTGGCGATCGTCCACTGTAGGTCCTCGAGCGTCGGCTCAGGGGCGTCTGCCATCAAGGTATCGGGCTTGGCCCGGAAGTTCTGAATTATGATTTCCTGAATATGGCCATGCTCTGCTTGAAGCGCGCGCAGGGCCAAAAGCGAATCGATCCGTTCTTCGCGTGTTTCACCGATTCCGATTAATATTCCGCTTGTGAAAGGAACTTTGTGTCGTCCCGCTTCCGCCATGGAGGCGAGGCGAACGGCCGGGTCCTTGTCGGGGGAGCCGTAGTGGCACTGTCCCTTCTCCAATAGGCGTGGTGAGGCGCTTTCCAGCATCATGCCCATGCTGACAGAGACCTCGCGCAAGTTGGCAATCTCGGCTGCAGAGAGTACGCCCGGATTCAGGTGTGGCAGCAGGCCGGTCTCCTCATAAACCAGTTGCGCCATCTCACGGAGATAGGAAATCGTTGAATCGCACCCAAGTGTCTGCAACGCGTCCCGGGCGGCCTGATAGCGCAATTCCGGCTTGTCACCAAGTGTGAATAGCGCCTCCTTGCAGCCGGCCGCGGCACCTTCACGTGCAATAGCCAACACCTGTTCCGGAGAAAGGTAGGCTTCTTCCAGATTTCGTGGTGTCTGCGCGAATGTGCAATAACGGCAGACATCTCGGCATAGTTTAGTTAACGGAATGAAAACTTTCCGAGAATACGTGATGATACGGCCATAACCTTGATCGCGCAGCGTGGCGGCATCGGACATCATTTGGTCAAGGTCCGTCCGCGTCGCAAGCTCGCGAGCCGCGTAGTCTTCCAGGAAAGGGGTATTTCGGATCGTCACGCTAAGTTTTGCCGTTCGTAAATCCATGCGGGTATGCCGCCAACAGTCGCCCGCGGATTCCGCTCACGTCAAGGTATGTGTGGGTTTCGCTTTGGCCGTCAACGGCGCAGAAGTCGACAAGATCGCCCGGTGTGTCGATATCGAACGCTATTCCATCGCCGTTGGTCTTCTCTACAATTGCCTCTTTGGCCTCGGCGAGCGCGGCGTGCCGGGCAAAACTGCCAGGGCCAAAGGCCGTCGCCATCAGCCCAGGTGGTGCCAGCATTAGACCATTGGTGCCGTCACTGTCACGCGCCGGCGCGATCCGGACGGTGCCGGGAGACGCGGGTGCGGCAAGCCGGTCGATCTCTTCCGGCCGGGCACCGGGAACATCACCGGGCAGCACAAGCAGCGCATCTCTTGCCGTCAGCGGCGGCCTTGAAAGCGCATGTGCGACGGCCTCATTATAACCTTTGTTAACCGCTTCCTCGACGAAATCGACGCCAAAATCTAGATAACCCCGATCATGCGCGACGATGGCAATCTCGTCGACATTGGTTGCGGCGCGTAAGGCCGTGATGACATCACGCAACATTGCATAGACCAACCCCGAGCGCTCCGGCTCATTGAGCAGGGTTGAAAGGCGTTGCTTCGCCTCACCAAGGTCTTTCATTGGGACGAGCGCCAACGTCATGCGGCAAGCTCCTCAGCAAATCTGCAGCACTCCTGCGCGAGTGTAATACGGTCTTCGAGATCGTTCATTACCGTATCGGTCACCCAAACCGCCATGCCAATTGCCTCGATCGCGGGAGCCTGATCTTGGTCGCGACGGTCGATTACAAATCCGTCGATCAGCCCTTCGTAAAATCGTGCAACTTCACGCGCTTCCGTCGGCATGCCGAGCTCGGCCATCATCTTAGCCGCGGGTCCCTTGATGGCAACACCCCCCACGATCGGGGAGACCGCAACCACAGGTGCTGGAGCAGCAGAGATTGCGTCGCCTACGCCGGCAAGTGAAAGAATAGGGTCGATGCTTACGAAGGGATTCGACGGCGTAATCAGGATGGCGTCCAGGTTGCCATTGAGGCTCGCTGCCAATCCCGGGGACGGCGCGGCCGCTTCGATTCCTTCGAATCGGAACCCAGAGACCGTTGGCTCGCAACGGTCTCGGACGAAGTAGTGCTGGAAGGAAAGCTCACCCGTCGGTGTTTTCACGACAGTTG
Source organism: uncultured Alphaproteobacteria bacterium (assembly GCA_964012455.1). Classification (GTDB taxonomy): domain Bacteria; phylum Pseudomonadota; class Alphaproteobacteria; order UBA8366; family UBA8366; genus UBA6544. The sequence goes on along the minus strand of CAXGSZ010000014.1, from coordinate 2,434 downwards.
CGACCGTATCGTCGGTCATCGGCACGACACGGGCACCAATTCCAAGCTGCAAGGCAACATCGGACGTCACTTCGGATAATGTATCGCCTGCCGCCAGTCGTTCCGTGCGATAGACATGCATGGCGAGGTCACCGTCTCCGAGGTGGAACCAGTCTTCGCCGCCAAGGCGACCCATTGCCGAGATGAAGTTCCAGGTTTCGCTCGCGCGACCCCAGCCGCGTTCCTTATCGGCAAGATCGGACAGTGTATAGATGACCGTGTCGATATCAGGACAAATTTGGAGACCTAGATGGGTAAAGTCGTCTCCCGTGTTGGCAACGACTGTGAGGTTGTCTGACGGCAATAGGTGGGACAGTCCAAGCGCCAGCTTGGCGCCGCCGACACCGCCGGATAGCGCCAGCACGTTTGTCCCGCTCATCGGAACATATCCTGTTCAGCGGGCCGCAAAGCGGCGGTCGCCGGCTGCTTCGGTGCGTTCGACGTGAACCCGCGGATAAGGACGACCGGTTTGCCTTCCGCACCTTGTCCCTGCAATAGTGACGCTGCCGCCGCCAATTCATCGGCTACGGCTTGCTCGCTGACGCGCAGCTCGCGGCCATATAAATCTGTGTCTCCGCGCAGATCGACGACGGCGGGCAGGCCCGCAACGCCGATGGCGAGCCCGGTCGTACCGATCCGCCAGGCACGGCCGACGCTGTCATTGATGATTACGCCGACTGAAGCGCCCAAGCGCGCCGCAAGCCCTTGTCGCAATTGTTCGGCGCTCGCGTCGGGATCCGCAGGCAACAGTAGCACGGTTTCATCCGGCGCATCGGATTCGACATTGGAATGGTCCACCCCGGCATTCGCCATGATTAGGCCGAGCTTGTTCTCGACAATCAGGACGCCCGGCTTCTCGCGGACGACTGCCCGGCTTTCGCGCAGGATAACCTCGACTTGACGGGGGTCTTTGTCGACGGATTTGGCCAATGTAATGGCCTGATCGCTGGGTACAATATTGCGCAGGTCGACAATGCGTCCCTCGGCCTTCGAGACGATCTTCTGAGCGACCACAATGATGTCACTATCATCGAGTGTCTCTCCGATCGCCGCGATGGCGTCGTCCACGATCGCGGCGAGGTCGTCATCCGGTCGGACCATCGGAACGCCTTCAAGGGCGAGCAATGTCAGGCGATCCGGCATTGGACCAGTCTTAGTCCTTGGCCGCTGAACCGGGGGTGCCGGTGATGCGGATTCCGGCGCCGTCGATCTTGTAACGCCCGTTCATGAAAATCAGACCTGAGGTAAGAGCCTCGGCGATAGCGGAATTGGCGATTACGCCCGCATGCCAGGCTTTCATGCTGGCGTCCCCGGCTAGCTTGACGACGACTTCACGCGCCTCCGGATCATTGCCGCAAACCAACACGTCGCAGTCGATGTCGTGTTCCAGATCGGAGAGATGTGCGGCAGCGACATTCTGAAATGCAGAGACGACGCGAACCTCGCTTCCGAGTAACGCTTGTGCTGCCTTGGCGCAGCTGCCGCCTTCAGGAAGTTGCACCGTGCGTACTTTTGGCGGCATCAATGGCACCGTGACATCGACAACGATCTTGCCCTGCACCTTGTCCTTGATCGCCTCCAGGGTTGGCGTATGGTTTTCGTAAGGGACCGTCAGCACAACAATTTCACCTGCCGCCGCAGCGTTCGAATTTTCGAGGCCCGAGATCGAGCTTGTTCCTGCCTCTTCGTTGAACCGCGTCGCGGTATCGCCGGCGCGTCCGGCATCCCGTGAGCCGATGACGATCTCGTGTCCCGCGCGGGCCCAGCGCTTCGCTAGGCCCGATCCTAAATCTCCTGTGCCGCCGACAATGGCGATCTTGTAGGTATCCGTCATTAGCGATGCATCCCGATTTTGTCGATTGCGTTCCCAGCGGCAGTAAAAGGGGCGGGCCCGAACGCCGCAAGACCTACGTAATGTGGCTTTCGCGGTAATCTAGGCTAAATACGCTTTAGCGCTCCACGGCGGTCGCCGTGCCGGGCGGCCACGTCAACGGAAGGAACATCAAAATGGCATTGAAACTCGGGCTAACCCTGGGTACCGGCGGCAACAAGGCGTCGATCGATATGGACTACGTTCACGAGGCAGAAAACCTCAGTTTTGACTCCGTCTGGACGGCGGAAGCATGGGGGTCAGACGCGCTTTCACCGGCCGCGTGGATTCTGGCGCAGACCAGCAAGATTAAGGTTGGCACGGGGATCGTTCAAATGCCGGCGCGCACCCCTTCCAGCGTCGCAATGACGGCGATGACGCTCGACCATCTCTCCGGTGGCCGCTTCATTCTGGGGCTCGGCCCGTCCGGGCCGCAGGTGATCGAAGGTTGGTATGGCGTTCCCTATGGGCGGCCGCTCACGCGGTTACGGGAATACGTGGAGATCATCCGGAAGATTATGGAGC
>CAXGSZ010000013.1:0-15750 GCA_964012455.1 uncultured Alphaproteobacteria bacterium | reverse complement strand
GACCGTCGAGACGGAATTCAATTTTTATTCCGTTCGCCCGGACAACGGGCATCAGACCGGCCGGTCGCCTTGTACGGTAGTTCGATGCATGTGCCGCGTGAATGACTTGTCGTCATATGCCTGCGCATAATGCATCGTGCAGCGGTTATCCCAGAATACAATATCTCCTTGACGCCATTTGTGTTTGTGGACGAAGGCATCGCCTTGGCAGTGCTTGTACAGCTGCGCCATCAGTGCTTCGCTCTCTTCCGGCTCTAAACCAACAATATACTTCATCAGCTTCCCACCGAGATAGAGCGCCTTACGTCCCGTTTCGGGATGCGTGCGAACCAGCGGATGATCGTATCCCGGCAAGCGGTCACGCTGTTCGTCGCTCAGGCTGAAATTCTCGTGACTGTGGTTATAGATGTGCATGGCCCGCATCCCATCAAGGCGTCGTTTCATTTCGTCCGGCAATGTCTCATAAGCGCTGGTCATATCGCAGAACCAAGTATCGCCACTTCCATCCGCCGGGATCTCGATGGCATAAAGCAGGGAGCCCAAGGCGGGTTTCTCCTCGTACGATTGATCAGTGTGCCAAAAGCGCCCCGCATCAGGCAGGCCTACATACTTTCCATCGCTGGTTCTGTTCGAGACGAGGAGAATTTCCGGATAACCCTCCAGCAACTGATCGGCCAGGACGTGGACGGCCAAGGAACCGAACCGCCTCGAGAAGGCAATTTGATCTTCGGGTGTCAAATTCTGATCTCGAATGACGATAACGCCGTGCGCCAGATGCGCCGCCTTGAGCGCATCAAACTGCGCCTCGTCGTCCTGATTTCTTAAATCGGCCCCGACGACTTCCGCATAAAACGGTCCATCGGCAAGCTGATTTACCTGAATCGTTCCAGCCCCCATAACGCTCACCTCCGATCACCTTTCTAATTTTAGCAAGAGATAGCGCACCTGATGCGCACGTAAACGCTCATGGACACAGGGTCGCGCGACACATAACTAATTTCAGGAAGGAAATCCGCATGACCACACTCGTAACAGGCGCCGCCGGGCTGATTGCGTCGCGCGTTGTCCGAAAGCTACTGGCACAAGGCGAGCAAACGATCGCGCTTGATCTTTCGCAGATTTCAGGGCGTCTCGACGAAGTTGCCGACTACGCGTTGCTCAGCACAATCGCGGGCGACATTTCAGACTTCGATGCACTGGACAAATTGTTTTCGGAAAGCGCGATCGACCGGGTCATCCACACCGCCGCGGTATTTCCTCCAACTAGCGAATCTGAACCAAAGCACAGCTATGACGTAAATATCGGCGGCACGAACAATGTCTTCGAAGCGTCGCGCCGACACGGGGTTCACCGTGTGGTCTACCCAACTTCGATCGCAGTCTATGGCGATCAATCGGACCATGGCGACGCGGAACTGGACGAAAAAACTTCGCCGAAACCATTCTCCCTCTACGGCGCAGCCAAGCTCGCAAACGAGTTTGCCGCGCGCGCTTATTCGGCAAACCACGATCTCGACTGCCGGGGCCTCCGCATCTGCACCGTTTTCGGACACGGCCGGATGACCGGTCGCAGCGCGGCGGCTTCCGCCATGATTTCGAACGTCGCCACTGGTTAGGCGTACACGTGTCCCGTCACACCGTCACAAACCTCGGCGTATATCTATGTTGAGGAAGTCGCCGAGCTTATGGTGCAGACCGCATTTACTGATCGATTGAGCCTCGATATTTGATTGCGTGCCAACACACCGGGTATCATTGCAGGAGATCGCTGAATTTCTCCGCTCCAAGTTTCCCAATTCCGATATCAAGTTTTCACCTGATGCGCCGGGCTTCGAGCAGATCAACCGGATAAGCGGTAACCGCTTCGTCAAGGACCTCGGATACCGATTGCCGTCACTCGAATCTTCTATTCGTCACCAAATCGACACTGCGCGGCAGGAGCGGCAACTCCTTATCTTGTTTGACAGGTGACCGTTGCGACGACCGTAAGTCGTTCTACCCTCGCTTCCGCGAGCCACTGAGGATGCCCTGTGCTGCGGATCGAACGAATAGAAGTCTTTGTCACGGACCTGACGGGCCGGCTCCAGCGCCGAATGTCAAGCGGCCCTTACGACACGGGTTCTGGTGGGAGTTGGGTCGGCAAACCGGTTCTAGTGAAGCTTCACTCGGAAGGGCTGGTTGGGCTCGGCCAAATCCGGCCGATTTCGCCGGGCCATTGGATGCCCGACACGGTATACAGCATGTTGCATGCGGTGACCGACTATTATGGTCCGCGCCTCCTCGGAATGGATGCCTTCGATATGGCAGGTATCGAGCGAATGTTCGACATGACCTTGCCGCTTAATCCAAATGCCCGCGCTGTTCTGGATCATGCCCTGCATGACCTCATCGGCAAGGCCGTCGGACAACCCGTTTACAACCTACTGGGCGGACTGAGACAACCTGACGTGCCACTCGAGTGGTCGGTGAGCATGCAGGAGACCCGCGAAGAGATGGTCGATGAAGCCACTCGCGCGGTCGAGGAATACGGTATCGGCGTCCTCTGCCTAAAGGCCGGCGAACCTGGCGGCTGGCGACAGGATCTCGGCAACTTTGCGGCGGCCCGCGACCGGCTGGGCGACGGGATCGCTATAGGTATCGACCCGAATACGGGATGGTCGCGGCACGAGACAATTCAGGCACTCGATGCCTATCGGGAGTATCGACTCGATTATCTGGAACAGCCGATCGAACGGCGCGACCTCACGGGCCTCGCCGAGATTCGGCGTGCCGCGCGGGGGGTACCGCTGATGGCCGACGAATCAATGACGTCACCGGCTGATGCGCTCGCCCTCGCGAAGGCAGATGCGGTCGACGTGATCTGTATCAAGCCATACAAGCTCGGTGGCCTTCGCCCAGCCAAGAAAGTCGCCGCGATCGCCGATGCAGCGGGGCAACTCCTAAACGTTGGCGGTCTCGCCGCCTTCTGTCAGCTAGAAGCCGCAGCGGCAGCCCATTTTTATGCCAGCACACCCACCCATGCGATTATGCCGGCCGGCGAGTTTGTATTCGGTCTCGGCGTCATCGGCCCGGATCCGCTTGTACCGGAACCTAAGTTCATCATCCAAGACGGCCACACGCACGTGCCGAACGCGCCCGGGCTGGGTGTCGAGATCGACGAGGATGCCCTTCAGCGACTAACCTTGCACCGTGCGGAAATTACGGAGAAAGCATGATGATGGAAGTGATACGCCTAAATGCGCCCCACGGCGCGGAGCTTCGCGGCCTCGATCTGTCGAAGCCGATGTCATCAGAGATCTTGGAGGCTGTGCGGCGTGCCTGGTGGGAGCATCCAGTGATGTTAATCCGCAAGCAGAACCTCAACGACGGTCAGCTCATGGACCTTGCGCGGAATTTCGGAAACCTCGAATTGCCACCCAGCCAATTGCTGAAGTATTCCCATGGTTCCGGTCAAAAGGACGAAATCGCTCCGGAGATAAATGTGATCTCGAACATAGTGGAGGATGGTAAACCAATCGGGCAGTTGGGTGCCGAGGAAGCGAAGTGGCACTCCGACACCGGTTTCGTCGAGAAACCACCAGCGGGAAGCTTCCTGCATGCAAAAGAGCTGCCCGACGAAGGCGGAAACACATCCTTCCTCAACCTCTATGATGCATACGATGCCCTTTCGGACGATTTGCGTGACGCGGTCGAGCACCGCTGGTCCAAACACGATCCGTCCTATACCAGCGACGGTGTCTTGCGAAAGGATTTCAAGGCCTATGCCGATCCGTCGATGGGACCGGGTCCCTCACATCCGCTTGTCCGTGAACACCCGGAGACCGGGCGGAAGGCGCTCTATCTCGGCCGGCGATTCAACTCCTATGTCCTCGGGCTGACTGTCGAAGACAGCGAAGCGCTGCTTGATCAACTTTGGGAGCACGCGACGCAAAAATGCTTCAAATATGAACACGTCTGGTCGATGGGCGACGTTCTGATCTGGGACAATCGGTGCGTGATGCATCGACGTGACGCCTTCGACCCGACAGCACGGCGGCGCATGCACCGCGCGCAAACACAGGGCGACCGGCCAACGCGCTAGCTCATCGCGAGAAAGCTTTGCCGTCGAAGCGCTCGCATATTGCAATTTCTTCGACCGGTAGCCGTTTGAGCTTGGTCAATTGTTTCACCGGCTTACCAAGCGGCACGACAGCGCAGACTGCGAAATTCTCGGGAATGGAGAGGAGCGCCTTAACCTTATCTTCCTGAGCGCAAGCCAGAGTGGTGATGGTACCGCCGAAACCCGCCTGGCGCGCGGCCATCAACACGTTCCAGACAAAGGGATAGATCGACGCGCCGCTGATGATGCCAATCCGATCGAGGTCCTGATCCATCGAAGCGACGACTTTGAGATCAACAATGAAGACCAGGGCAACCGAGCACTGCTTCACGGGATCCGTCAGCATCGAGGCGGCTTCCGTCGCCTCAATCTCGTCCGGCGTACAGCGCGTCGGCGTATAGGAGTTCCATGGATTCTCTCCGGCGTGAATCTGCGCCATATAGCGTTTTGCGGCCGGGCGGTTCAATTCTCCCAGTGCGTCCCTGGTCGCCTGATCGCGCACTACGATGACGCGGTTGCCCTGCCGATTGCCGCCGCTCGGCGCAAAGCGGGCAGTATCGAGAATACCATACAGGACTTCGTCAGAGAGCGCGTCTCCCGTGTAACCACGAGCGGCAAAAGTCGTCCGCATTACATCGTTTAGTTCCATTTGTTTCTCCCGAGGGTCGCGTTGATTGGCGAACCTCACCCTATTTCCGCCGCTTCTCCACGCCAAGGCGATGCAATTGCGGAACGCCCTTGCAGTGTCGTAAGCTCTAATGGCAGACGCTACTCTATCACAAGGAAATTCGATGCCCGACTATTACCGCCCCGACCTCGGAATCGATCCGGACAACCCATTCGCCCGCGACCAGGACGGTAAACTCGTGCGCCGACCTTATTGGCTCGACCTGATCGATAGCTCGGTCGTCCTAGCGATGACAAAAGGAGTTGGCGCGCACCTAACGAACGATCAGAAAAGGGCGCACCTAGCCGACATCAAGCGCGAGCATCTCATTGACGAGATACTGACTCAGGAAGTCTTACCGCCGGACAATAATTACTAGCGCCCGGTAATTCGCCGCCGGAACTTCCTGTCACGCTTCAAATGCCACTCCCGGCTCATGGCATCGCTGCGGTTCCGGAATTTCTCTGCATAGAGCAGGCTCCACGATCGGCCTCGCGTCGACCGCGCACCAGTCCCGGCATTATGTGCTGCAATTCGAGCATCGAGGTTCGTTGTCCAACCGACGTACGTGCGATACCCACCAGGGCTGACGGACCCGAGCACATAAACGAAACAATATCTTACTGGCACGGCGCTCAATCGAAGTCGCGCGCCTGGCTACGCGTTTTCTTTAAGATGCCGCGTTGCTTTTTTGCCCACAAGCGACGTTCCTTCGCCGCACGGCTTGGCCGCGTCGCTTGCCGCCGTCGGGGGACAGTGTCGGCGCTGCGCAGCAGTTCTAGCAGTCTCTCAAGCGCATCCTCGCGATTGCGCTCCTGACTGCGGAACCGATTTGCGGAAATTACGATCACCCCATCCTTGGTCATACGCGTGCCGGCCAGCGCGCGCAGCCGCCGGCGCAAAGCCGACGTCAAGTTAAGGGATCGTTCCGCGTCGAAACGCAGTTGCACCGCAGTCGCCACCTTATTGACGTTCTGGCCGCCGGGACCTGGCGAACGCACGAAGCGTTCCTCGAGTTCACTTTCCGATATCGACAGTGTTTCCGTCACGGAAATCATCGGTCCTACTCCACCGTCCCGCGACCTGCGGGTTGGCCTACTCCAGGCGGTTCACGCCATCAAAGGCCGCCGTTTTATAGCATTCCGCAAGCGTCGGATAATTGAAGACCGTATCGATAAAGTAGTCGATCGTTCCATCCATTGCGAGCACGGCCTGACCGATATGAATCAATTCGCTGGCGCCCTCGCCAATGATGCAAACGCCAAGCAATTTCCGCGATTCGGCATGGAAGATCAGTTTCAACATGCCCGAAGAGTCCCCGAGTATGGTACCGCGCGCAATTTCGCTATACTCCGCCTTGCCGATTTCATAGGGCACGCCTTCTTCCGTCAACTCTTCCTCGCCCTTGCCAACCATGGAGATTTCCGGAATAGCATAAATACCGTAAGGAAAGAGGTCGGGAATGCTCTCTACCGCAACTCCGAAAGCATGACAGGCAGAAAGCCGCCCCTGCTCTGCCGAAGTTGACGCAAGGCTCGGGAAGCCGATGACATCGCCCACCGCGTAAATATTCTCTACCGCGGTTTGGAAATTCTCGTTGACGGTGACGCGGCCCCGCTTGTCGGCCTCAAGGCCCGCCGACTCCAGATTGAGGCCATCGGTGGCACCCTGACGGCCGATACTGTAAAGCGCCTTATCCGCGAAAATTTGCTTGCCACTCTTCAACTTTATGCGGACGTGCTCGCCCCGTTCGTCGTCGACTGTCTCTAAACCGGTCACCTCTTCCGCAAGGCGTAGTGTCACCCGGTTGCGCCGCATGCTGTAAACCAGTGAGTCGATGATTTCCGCGTCGACGAAATCAAGCAGTTGAGGCCGTGCATCAACCAGGGTCACGCGAACACCCAAAATCGCAAAAATCGTCGCAAACTCGACGCCAATTACACCACCGCCAATAATTGCCATCGTGCGCGGCAACTCCTCAAGTTCCAGCATGTCATCGCTGGTGAAGATGCGCTGGCCATCAAACGGAATATGCTGGTCACGTGCTGCATTGGTCCCTACAGCCAGCACAATCTTATCCGCGGTAACTTCCTTATGCTGGCTCGCACCCGGCACCTCGAGGCGGACTGTATGATCGTCCAGGAAGCTAGCACGGGCCGTATGCAGATCGATCCCGTTTCGCAGCAGTTGGTGTCGGATAACGTCCATTTCCGTCCGGATCACATAGTCTGTACGGTGGAGAAGATCGCCCATAGTGATCTTCTCTTTTACCGAATACGAGGCACCATACACGTTTCGTTCACGATAGCCGGACAGATAGAGTGCGGCTTCGCGGAGAGTCTTACTCGGAATGGTTCCCTTCGCGATACAAACGCCGCCGACAACGGTACCCGCTTCCACGACACCTACACGCTTGCCCAGTTTAGCTGCCTGAACCGCTGCCCGCTGTCCACCTGGACCGGTTCCAATCACAAAAAGGTCGTAATCGTACATCGCTCACCACTTCTCATGATTACTGCCGCCACCCACAGCGCACAAAAAACCACGCTCTCAATATGCTTGACACTAAATGAAATCTTCAGGTTCGTACAACTTAGTCTGAAGCCAGTACCGAACTGCGACTCGAAACGCCGGAATCTTGCCCCATCCTTTTTACCAAACGTTACGGCGTACCTTCGATACAGGAGGGTCTTATGGGACCGAAAACGCAGACGACTTTGGCGCTTGCCGAAGAGCTGGCCAAGCTGGAATTCAATCAGCTGTCGAATGATGATATTGAGCAAGTTCAGAGGCTTATACTAGATTACTCGGCGGTCACGCTGTGCGGGTCCGTCCAGCCTTGGGGGCGAATCCTGACAGCATGGGGCCGACAAAACGGAAGCGGCGCCTCGTCTTTGATTGGCAGCGGCACCCGCGTCTCGGCAGCAACGGCAGGGCTCGTCAACGGAACCTCGGCACATGGTTACGAACTTGACGACACGCATGATGCATCGATGAGCCATCCGGGCACGGTTGTGATCTCGGCCGCACTCGCGGTAGGTAACGAGGTCGGCGCATCAGGGCCGGAGCTAATGACTGCCATAGTCGCTGGATATGAAGCGATGACGCGCGTGGGTATGGCCGCCAACCCGGTCAAGGTAATCGAGTTCGGCCGCCACCCGACCTGCCTGTTTGGCCCTTTCGGCGCGGCAGCGGCGGCCGGTCAACTTTTGGATCTGGATGGCGCTGGAATCGCAAAGGCGTGGGGCATTGCCCTGTCAATGGCGAGCGGGGCAAACCAGTTCGCCTTCGAACCGAAGGGTACCATGGTGAAACGGATGCATGGTGGTATACCGGCACAGAACGGCGTTACCGCAGCACAGTTGGCGCGGCTCGGTCTTGAAGGTCCGGTAAAAGGTATCGAAGGCGAATTCGGGTTCCTCCATCTTTTCGGCATCGAACCGCAGCCGGAGCGCCTGCGGAAAAGCGGCAACGAGACGTTTGAAATCCACAACATCTCCATCAAGCCATATTCGTGCTGCCGCAAGTTTCACTCCCTGATCGATGCCCTTGGCGAGGTAACAGACAGTTTTGGACTCGATGCATCGATGATCGACCGCATAACCGTTCATTCACCCGAGACAGCCATTGGCTCGCATCAAATGAAGCGGCCGGACTCAGTGATGGCCGCCCAATACAGCATGCCTTACATTGTCGGGGCGACCCTGGCTTATGGACCGACACGTTTCGATGCCTACGGTGAGGCGCATCATGACGACACCCGCATTTTGGACATCGTCGATCGGGTAGAGGCGCAGCATGACGATGGCTTCGACCCAATGGTGCCGGCAAAGATGCCGAACCGGGTCGATTTGCATCTGCGCGACGGGACAACCCGCAGCGCCGAAGTTCTCGACAGCCGCGGAACACCGGTCCATCCATTATCGACCGACGGTGTATTGGAGAAAGCGCGCGCACTCTGTGAGACCGTCGATCCGGGAATCGACCTCGACAGCATTGTCGGCGTTATCAAACAGTTCGAAACAGGTGGTGACGCCGGCGACCTCACCGAACTGCTGGTAGTGCCGAATTTTGAAGATGGCATGCAAACGTTAGTCGCTGTTGGCGACGGGGCTTGGGCATCGGCCGAATAGAGTTAGCCCGCCACCGAACGATCGGGAAACCGAATACGGAATTCGGTAGCGCGTAATTTCAGTCAAGAGTACACACATCGTTCTGTACACTGGAGAAGACGTAAATTTTGGAAATGCTGGCCCGGTTTGGAAGAACCGCCAGAAAGTAACCCTTAGAACCCGGCCGTGGGGCGAATTGGGTCAGATAACCTGAACGGCCCAGTTCCCTACCGCTAAACCGACGGCGAACACCGCGCCGGCTACCGCCAACCCCGAGGTCAGCCGCATTCCTAAACCCGCCTTCTCCACAGGCTGCTCGAGAGTATCGCTCGAGGGGCGCGGATCTCCCAGATCCTGCACGAAGGCGCCATTGCGCACCGTCCCGTTATGATCGATCCGGACCAATTCCCGACCGACACCCGGCATGACATCGTTCAGCATGATACGGACATGTTCGAACGCGCCACTAATCACAACACTGCCGGCGCCGCGTATCGCCGTTTCGCGATCATCAAACGACATCACAAGATGCCAATCGCCCTTAAAACCCTCGACGGTAAATCGCTCGGCCCGGTTCGTATTTTCGCTCATCGCACGCACCACAAAGTCGACACCAAATAAAGCTGCCTACCTTAGTGCATCGTGCTTCCAGTCATTCCAGCCATCGGTTGTCCCAAGACTGGTGAGGCATAGTACCCCATTTTATTTATTGTATTAATAAAGGTTCCAAACAAATATTCAAGTATTAAATTGCAAGTTTACTTCTCAACAAAATATTTATCCGCGTGATTATTTATTTAACCAAAAAACCCTAACGCCATCCGCCCCCACCGTTCACGTAGACCGAATCAGCGGTCATGTATTCGCAGGCGTCCGAGCACATAAACAGAACCAGCTCGCCGATCTCCTCCGGCTCAGCGAAACGTTTCATCGGAACGTCGTTTTTAAACCGTTCCATCAGCTCCGGCGACGTATTGGCCGCTTCCTGAAATGCGGTGCGCACGGGACCAGGTGAAACCGACAAACACCGGATGCCACGATCGGCAAATTCCCTCGCCACGCCAAGGGTCATGCTCACCACGGCGCCTTTAGCCGAAGCATAATGAATCGAAGAGCCGGGTGCGCCACGCTTGTGAGACATGCTGGCAACATTGACGATTACGCCACCCCCCTGCTCCAGCATATGCGGAAGGACCGCCTGCATGCTGTAGTAAATCGACTTAGCGTTGACGTCGAAAGTCTTGTCCCAGAGATCCTCATCGATCTCCAGGAAGCTGGCGCGCCTGCCCGCTGCGCCGGCGCAATTGAATTGGAAGTAAACGCGCCCGAATGCTTCGATCGCACGCTGGACAGTTTCATCAACTTGTTCGCGCTTCGTCACGTCGCAGACGAGGCCGAGCGCTTTGCCACCCTTCTGGATAATCTGCTTCGCGGTGCGTTCCGCCGCATTCCCGTCTATATCGCCACAGACCACGTTGGCTCCCTCGCGCGCGAAGATCTGCGCAGTCGCCCGGCCAATACCGCTCCCTGCGCCGCTAATAACGATGGTCTTACCAACGAAGTACTCGGGCGTTTTCGCCATGGCTTATCTCCTGATAATGCGATTTTGGTTTGTGATTCACATCGATCCATAACACGCCGGTTCAAGCGAGACTTGGCGCACCCAAGCCGGGCGATACATTCAAATCTACGAAACGAATCAGCTGGGGGCGAGACCATGCCGAAACTGAAGACCGAAATTTGCGAACGCCTTGGGATCGAGTATCCCGTCTTCCAGGCCGGGATGGGATTTGTAGCCCGTGGCACCCTAGCGGGCGCTGTCTCGGAAGCGGGTGGCCTCGGTGTCATCGGAGCGGGCTCGAACATGACGCGCGATGAATTGAAAGCCGAGATAGACGCAGTTCGTGCCGTCACCAACAAGCCCTTTGGCGTGGACATCCTATTTGCAACAGTGCGAGCGGAGGGCGATGTCGCAGCCAAATACACAGAAGCGGTCCAGCAAATGGTCGACGTCGTAATTGAGGAGAAAGTACCGGTCCTAATTTCGGGCCTCGGCAGTCCGAAAGACGCCGTGTCGGCTGCGCACGCCGCCGGTATGTATGTGATGTCGGTCTGCGGTGCGGTTCGGCATGCCGAAAAAGCGGTGGCTGACGGGGTCGACGCAGTGATCGCCTCCGGTGTCGACGGAGGCGGCCATGTCGGGCGGATCGGAACAGCTATTCTTATCCCGGCCGTCGTGGACGCGGTCGATGTTCCGGTCCTCGCAGGCGGTGGCCTTGCGGACGGACGGGGACTCGCGGCGGCTCTCGCCTTCGGTGCGCAAGGGGTTTGGATGGGCACGCGCTTCATCGCCACACGCGAATCACGGAGCCACGACAATTACAAGACCAAATTGGTTGAGACAGATTCAGCTGGGACAGTGATCACCCGGGCCCACAGTGGTAAGCCCTGCCGTCTGATTGACAACAACTACACGCGGGAATGGGCCAGCAAGGAAGAGGATATACTCCCCTACCCAATCCAGGTCCGTCAATTCGGAGAACCAGCATCCGATCGCGGACGGATTCAGGGTGACGTGGAGAACGGCGTCTTACCCGCCGGTCAAAGCGTTGGATTGATCCATGAAGTGAAAACCGCCGGCGACGTAGTCCGTGATGTTGTTGCCGAAGCGGAAGCCGCCCTGAAGCGCATCACGCTTTAGGTCTCGCAACTAAAGCAGTGACACGACGCGTTCGAGCGCTGTCAGGTAGTGGTGACCGAACCTCTTTTCGATCAGCTTTAGGTCAACCAGTTCCTGCGGATGTTCCGCCCGATCGATGCTAGCCTTGTGGTCTAAAATCGCCACGACGAACATCTACAAATCTCAAGATGTCGCGACTTAACCCCTTCCCAACATCAACCCATCATTAAAGCAGGAATCGCTTAAAAATTCTTTAACGCGGAATACGTTTCATATCGCGCGCTTAGTACGCGATAGCCGTTCCGGAACCACCGTCAACGGCGATTGCTTGACCTGTCACGATATTCGCCATCGGCGAACAGAAGAACAGAACGGCATGCGCGATATCATCAGGATCGATCAGGCGCCCCATCGGGATCTCCGCCACAGTTTCCGCCGCGATCTCCTCAAAAGTGACGCCGGCATCGCGTGCGCGGCGCTTGAAATTGCCGCGCATTCGGTCAGTCGCAGTCATGCCGGGATGGACGCAGTTCACCGTGATGTTGTCCGGCCCGAGATGATTGGCGAGCGACTTGGTAAAATTTGTAGCGCCCGCATTAACCACGCCATTAGTGGGACGCAACGCCGCCACGATACGCGCGGTCATGCCGGTGACGTTAACGATACGCCCGCCGCCAACCGCCTTCATATGCGGGATCACTTCGCGCGCGCAGCGAATATATGACATCAGTTTCACGTCGATATGCTGCTGCCAGTCCTCATCTGACTGCTCATCGAATGGCGCGCTCACGGAATAGACAGCGTTGTTAACCAGGATATCGATACGGCCGGCAGCCCCAGTGGCCCCCGCGACGAAGCGCTTGATGTTGTCGTATTCGCGCACGTCGGCAACGATCGGCCACGCCTTCCGCCCGAACTTACGAATTTCCTCCGCCGTAGCGTCCAGCGTCTCTTGCGTGCGCCCACAGAGCGCAACATCGGCGCCATTCCGGGCCAACATTAGTGATACATTTTTGCCGATCCCGCGTCCACCTCCGGTGACGAGCGCCACCTTGCCGTTCAGATTGAATTGCATCGAAGGACCCTCTTCCAATCTCAAGCCGCGCGGACCGGAAGCCACACGCCGCAGTGACCGCCTAAACAGTCGCGTACAGTTCGGACAGCGTCTCTTCGACCGCGTTCAGCGTATGCGCGATGTCATCCTCGGTATGGGCGAGCGAAATATAGTACTTGTTGCCACCCTTGATAACGCCGCGGGCACAAATTCCTTGATTGAACTTCGCTTGGGCCGCGGCATCAACGCGGGTCAGCGTGCGATAATCGCGCACATCGTCCTCCGTGAAAAAGACGTCGAAGAGCGGCGGTTCGCCCACGACCTGCGCCTTGGTACCGGTTTTCTGCAGCAATTCCGTAATGCCCTCCATCAGCTTCCGGCCGGTAGCGTGTAGGCGATCATAAGCGCCCGGTTCGCGCAGGACCCGAAGTGTTGCGCGGCCCGCGGCCGCCGCGACCGGGTTGCCTGACAGGGTGCCGATCTGCTGCAAGTAAGAATCCTCGCTGACCTTCGATGCGTCGAAATGGGCCATGATCTCATCCGACCCCCCGACACAGGCCAGCGGGTAACCACCACCGACTACCTTTCCGAGGCTGCACATGTCGGGAACGACACCGTAGTACTCCTGCGCGCCGCCATAAGCGAAACGGAACCCCGTCACCACCTCGTCGAAAATCAATACCACGCCAGTCTCGTTGGTCACTTCGCGCAAAGTTTCAAGGAAACCTGGCGCTGGCGGGATAAGCCGTTGGAACGCTTCGACGATTACGGCCGCCAATTCGTTCTTGTGCTCGCGAATGAGCGCCACGGCGGCATCAGCATCGTTGAAAGGAGCGATCAGTACTTCCTGCTGGATATGTTGCGGGATACCAGCCGAGTCCGGCACCGCCTGCGGGAAGTTACCGCCAGTCTTCGGCGCCATGCTCATCAGCGCATAATCATTCATGCCATGGAAGCCACCCTCGAACTTGAGGATTTTGTCCTTCTTGCGGAAGGCCCGGGCCGCCCGCATTGCATAGAACGTGGCCTCGGAACCACTCGAGACAAACCGCACCTTTTCGGCACAGGCGACGGCATCGACGACATCCTTTGCGAGTAGAATACCGTGCTCATTGTTGGAAAAGAACGTCGACCCCTTTGGCATCTGCTCCTCGACCGCGGCCAAGACATCCGGATGGCAGTGACCGATAAGCATCGGCCCGGAGCCGAGCAAATAGTCGACATACTCGTTGCCACTGACATCCCATACGCGACCGCCTTCACCACGTCGGATGACCGTCCCGGAACCTTCATTGCCAAAACTGCCCGCCGGCAGGACCTGCGCCGCCGTCTCGCGAAGTTTGCGTTCTTCCTCGCTCAAAGTTTGAGCCGCCATTATCTTTCTCCCAAATTCCGTTGTGAGAGAGTCTAATATCTAAATCCGAAAGGGCGAGTGGGAATCGCCGCCGGTCTTGCCGTCAACGTACAGGCACAGATTTTACTCCCGAGGCAAATTCGACACAGGGGTAACGCCATGATCGACAAGTTCACCACCGTCTATGCAGGTCACATCGACATGCCGGATCGTGGCAGAGAAGCGACGCCCGCCAACGAGCGACGCTTCTCTGCCAAGGAACTGCGTGGCGTTTTCGGCAAACTGGAGCGCGTAACCCAGACAATGGACCGTCTTGGCTGGCACTCGATGTGGATGGCGGAGCATCATTTTCAACACGAGGGTTACGAAGTCATTCCGAACAGCCTGATGGCGGCAGTACACCTCTGCCATATCACAGAGAAGATCAAAATCGGCTGCGGATTCAACATTTCGCCGATGTGGCACCCCCTGCGCCTCGCGGAAGATTACGCCCAAGCCGACATCATGACCAAGGGCCGGACGATCTTCGGCGTGGGGCGCGGCTATCACACGCGCGAGGTCGAGACCTTCGGCGCTCCGCTACGCGACCAAGACGCCAACCGTGAACTGTTCGAAGAGCAAGTCGAGGTGCTGTTCAAGGCCTTCCATCAGGAGTCGTTCTCGCACAAAGGCAAGCACTACAACCTGCCGGCGAACGTGCCCTATCGTGGTTACGATCTGGAAGAAATAACAGTTGTGCCGCGCCCGGTGAACTTGCCGGTCGAATGCTGGCAGCCGGTCGTAAGTGCAAGGCCGCGCAGCCTCGACTTTATGCACAAATACGGGATGAAAGGCTTTATTGGTGGCGGTGCCGCGACCCTTGACGAGGGCCCAATCCGCGCCTTTCAGGAAGCGGGCGTCCGCGCGGGCAAGGAATTGGCACTCGGCGAAGGTATTAATATTGGCCTTCACATGCTGCTGGGCGAAACCAAGGAAGAAGCCATCAAGAACATCACACCGCTTTTCGAAGAGCATGCCAAGTTGTTTGGCCCTCTGGGCTTCCTCCCGGGCCTTTCGGACGAACAGCTGGCTGCCATTGCGCAACGTGGTGACTGGTATGGCCAGGGTGTACCAACAGTTGAAAATTACATGAAGATGGGCGCATGGTTCGCAGGAACTTCCGAGGAACTGATCGAACTGATCAAAGGTTTTGAAGAAATGTTCCCCGGCCTGGAGTACATCAATCTCTCCATGCCGATGTGTACGCCGGAATCCATGATGATCGAGCAATACACCAAGATCGCCGAGGAAGTGATGCCCTATTTCAGCGGGGGCGAACACGCAAAGAAGGCGGCGGCGGAGGAGTGAAGAATTAACAACACCATTCTCGAAAAGGCGGTAATTTGGGTATGCTGGCGCGATCTTAATCCTCGCCTGCGCGGGGATGAAGCGAGGAGTACGTTGTAATGTCAAAAGGCGTTGATGTGTCGACCGACCGGTCGAATGTGACCGAGGCCGTGCACATTGGCCGCAACCTCGGAACTAAGATCCGCAATCTCGACCTATCGCAGCCGCTGACCGAGAACGAGCTCGCCGTTTTCTATCGCGCCTTTCTAGAGAGCGAAGCCCTAGTCTTACGGAACCGGAACATGGAGGCACCGAACCAACTGGCGTTCGGGCGGCTGTTCGGCGGGTTCTCGATACATCCGTTCTCGCCGAACCTCTGCGGAATGCCGGAGCTTATCGTGCTCAACAATCACCTCGATAACCCGACCCGTTTAACGAATAAATGGCACAGCGACGAA
>CAXGSZ010000012.1:0-15800 GCA_964012455.1 uncultured Alphaproteobacteria bacterium | reverse complement strand
TACCATGTCCGCGGCCAACCATTAACGGGCACAACGCAGAAGCCAGTCGGAACAGGCCGAAAGTGGCAAGGCGCCAACCCATCTCAAACGTCTTATACGAAGTGGCCGACAGGCCACGATCGCCAACCTGTGAGCCGAGGTTGTAGACGGCGACTTCGATGTGGCCGATGTCGGCTTCGACCGCCGCTACCTGGTCCTCAATCGTGTCCGGCTCTATTGCATTGAACAACACGCCGGTTGCGGATCCACCGTCCGTCTTGATGCTGGCGACGAGTTGGTCGAGACCTTCCTGTCCCGTGCGTCGGCACAATACGGAGTGATACCCCTCTCTTGCGAATTTCGCTCCGACCGTACCGCCTATTCCGGCACCGGCGCCGATTACGAGACAAACTGGTTTCATAGACTGACCCTTCCGATTTTTGAACGTCCTAGTATCGGAGACCGAAGACCCTATTGCCACACCTGAACGACCATCGTGTTAGTTCTATATCGCTTTGCGATATTAAACGGCGTCGCGCCACTCACGCGCGGCGCGTTTTTTCGGGCTATACGAGAAAGGGCAATTCATGGCTGCCAACCAGATCACCGGCCGTTCGGCGTTTCTTTCACTACTGAAAGGGCAAGGCATCACGCATCTCTTCGGTAATCCGGGAACCACCGAATTGCCGATCATGCATGCTTTGAAAGATCACCCAGATCTAACCTACGTAATGGGCATGCAAGAATCCGTTGTCGTGGCCATGGCTGACGGGTTTTCTCGGGCCTCTGGACAATTGGTCGCCTGCAATGTGCACGTGGCGCCCGGTCTCGGAAACGCGATGGGGTCGCTCTACAATTGCAAGTTTACCGGTACACCGCTCATCATCACCGCGGGACAGCAGGAACTGGGACACGGCCTTACGGAACCATTGCTCTATGATTCCCTGGTGCCTATGGCGGAGCCGCTGGTGAAATGGGCGACGGAAATCACGCGCCTTGAAGATATGCCCCGCATAGTACACCGCGCCGCCAAGATTGCGATGACACCGCCGACCGGCCCGGTCTTCCTGTCGTTGCCGGGCGATATTCTGAACAATGAAGCTGGCATTGACCTTGGCTCGGCCACACGTGTCGATACTCGAAACCGCCCGTCCGACGACGTGCTCGAGCAAATCGCGGAACGGCTGTTGCGGGCCGAAAATCCCGTCATGATCTGTGGCAATGAAGTCGTTACCAGCGATGCGCTTGCCGAAGCGGGTGCGTTCGCGTCCGCGCTCGGCGCGACCGTCTATCAGCAAACCGTTCCCTATGGAGCACATTTTCTCTCAGAGCATCCGTGTTACATGGGCGGCCTTTCGCGCAGCCAGAAGCAGGTTCGAACTGTTCTGGAACCATTTGATCTGATGGTTGTCGTGGGAGCGGATGTACTCCGTATGTCTGTCTGGGATGAGGTCGATCCCATGCCAAATGGATTGCCAATCGTGCAGATTGGCTTGAACGATTGGGAGATGGGCAAGAACTATCCTACAGAATTGGCGATCGGTAGTGACGTGCGCGAGACGTTGAGGGCGCTGACCCCGGTCTTGAAGGAGAAAGGGGGCTCTGCCCTTGCGGATGTAGCCAAGAAGCGCCTCGCCGCACTGGCGGATAAAAATTGGACGGCCAATCGCGGGAAGCTCATTCGAAGCATCAGTGATGCGGGCAGCGGAACGCCAATGGATCCGGACTGGCTGGTGCTGCAAATCACTGAAGCGTTGCCGGAGAATGCTATCGTCGTCAACGAGGGTGTCACGGCGACGAAGTACCTAAATGATTTGCGGCCCTATCGTGATCGCTACGACTATCACGGCCTTGCTTCCGGCGGTATCGGCTGGGGGATTGCTGCCGCTGTCGGGGTTCAGCTGGCCCATCCGGAACGTCCGGTATGTGCCATCATCGGTGACGGCAGTTCGATGTACAGTATTCAGGCGCTTTGGAGTGCTGCTAACCAGAATTTGCCAATAACCTATGTCATCGTAAACAACGGCGGCTATAGGATCATCAAGCAGCGGCTGCTGTCGTTCCACAAGAACGATCATTTCATCGGTATGGACTTCAAGGAACCCGAAGTAAATTTCGCGGCTCTGGCGAATTCCATGGGGGTGGAGGCGGAACGCGTCGAAGATCCGGCCGGCTTGCGCGACGCTTTGGATCGCGCGTTTGCGAACAGCAGCGGACCCAACCTCGTCGAAGTCATCTGCGACGGCAGTGTGTGACAATTTTGTAACTCTCCGCCATCTCCTTGAGATTTCTATTGCGTGTCGGGCTGGCGGGCTTAGATGTGTTATCTTGGGCAGTATTGAGGGGCAGATACGCATGGACGTGTCCGGATTTAAGGCATCCATTATCGAAGAGAGGCCGCCAGAACAGGCAAGCCTGGCGCTACAATCGTTGTGGCATGCGGCGAAAGGTGATTGGGAGACAGCGCATAATGTGGCGGTGGAAGACAAGTCGGCCTCCGGCGCCTGGGTCCATGCCTATTTGCATCGGGTTGAGGGCGATCTGTCCAACGCCGGCTATTGGTATCGCAAAGCGGGCCGTCCAGAGGCATCCAACTCTTTGCAGGAGGAGTGGGGGCAGATCGCCGAAGCTCTGCTCTAGAAGGTAGAGCCGCGATGCGAGCCCTCCTTCAACGCGTCAGTTCAGCCCATGTCGATATAGACAATGCGACGATAGGGAGAGTCGGCAAAGGTTTTCTTATATTCGTATGCGCCTTACCCGGCGATGACGAAGACGTGGCGGCCAAGCTCGCCGCGAAGATTGCGAAGCTGCGGATATTCCAGGATGACGAAGGTCGTATGAATCGATCTGTCCGCGATGTTTCAGGTGGCGCTCTTGTCGTTAGTCAATTCACGCTCGCGGCGGATACTTCTAGGGGCAATCGCCCCGGATTCTCCGGTGCGGCTGCGCCGAAGCACGCGAAACGTCTTTATGAACGGTTTTGCGTATATCTGGCCGATGAGGGCGTGCCTGTAGAGACCGGACGTTTCGGAGCGGAAATGGCGGTCCACATCGAAAATGACGGCCCCGTCACCATTTGGCTCGACAGCGAGGCACCATAACGCAAGCGCGGCTGGCGCTGATTCACGGATCGCCGGCGACGTATTTCGTTTTGATCTATGTCGGCTCGGGAGACCGAGCACGGGCGTTGCTCCAGGAACTCGCACTTAACGGCGTGTTCATCCGCATCACGGGCGAACCTGTACTCGACCGCTACATCCGGGTTACGGTCGGTACTCAGGAACAACGGGTAATCTTTGCAGAGTGTTGCAAGGCATCTCTAGAGGCTGTTCCAAAGTGGGAGAGTTTAGAACGTGACCCATGGCATTGTCTGCGCCGCGCAACCCGAAGCTGCCGAAGCGGGTGCGATCGCGTTGAAGAATGGCGGCAATGCGATTGATGCTGCTGTCGCCTGTGCCTTGGCGCAAGGGGTGGTCGACCCACTGATGACAGGAGTCGGCGGCGTCGGTTCTGCGGTGGTTCACGATGCCAAATCTGGCACGACGGAGTGTCTGAACTTCCTGGGTGTCGCACCGATGGCGGCACGGGAGGACATGTGGGTTGATGCGATCGAAGGTGAGACGGCGGACGCATTTGGCTTCATGCTGCGCGGCCGGATCAATGCCCTCGGCCATCAAGCTGTGATGGTGCCAGGTAATTTGAAAGGCTATCAGGCACTCCTCGAAACGTATGGCACGTTGAATTGGTTGGACGTCTGTCGAAGCGCGATTGCACTTGCGGACGGGGGCTGGATGGTCCGTCCTCACGTTTATGCCTATGCGTCGCAAGACGAGGAAGCGCAGGGCCGGGTCCACAATGCCGATATCCTTGGCTTCACCTCGGAAGGCCGGACGCTTTATCTTGGCCCTGACGGTCAGATCAAGAAACCTGGCAATCTGCTGCGGAATCCTCAGCTTGGTAATATGCTGAAGACCGTTTCCGAAGAGGGTGTCGATGCCTTTTACAAGGGCGATATCGGTGTGCGCATCGCGGATGATATGAAGGCGAAAGGTGGCTTAATTACACGCGATGACCTCGCGGCCTATGAGGTCGTGCGCGCAACGCCTGTGAGCGGCAGCTACCGTGGTTTGAAAGTCACGACCAACGCACCGGGAGGATCCGGGGTTCAGGTCGTCGAGACCTTGAACATCCTTGAGCATTTTGACCTTCGGGCAATGGGGCACAATACGCCCGAGTACATCCGCACTCTCGCTGAAGCGATTGCTCATGCCTTCAATGACAAGCGCAGCAAGGTCGGTGATCCAGCTTTCGTCGACGTACCGGTCGGCGAGTTGACTGATAAAGCCTATGCCAAGGCGTTCGCGTCGCAAATCGACGCCGGAGAGAAAGCGGTGTTGCAGCGGATGGACGCCAGGGAATCGACAGATACGAGCCATGTGTCGACGCTGGACGAATATGGCAATGCGGTCACCATGACGCATACTCTCGGTGCCCCGTCGGGCGTAATTGCCCCGGGTACTGGATTTATTCTCAATGGCTGCATGAGCATCTTCGATCCGCGACCTGGCACGGCCATGTCGATAGCACCGGGTAAGTCCTATACCAGCTCGATGTCTCCAACTATTCTGTTCGACGATAGTGGTCCGCATATCGTCATTGGTGCACCGGGTGCGGCGTATATTCCGCAGGCTGTGACGCAGGCCATCGTTAACGTCGTGGACTTTGGTATGACGATGACGGAGGCCGTCGCTGCACCACGTATCGCAATCACGAAGAACCAAATTGTCGAAGTCAGCAACCGAATTCCCAAGTTCGTTACCGAAAAGATCGAGGCTATGGGTTATGGGCTGATCCGCAACTATCTAAGCTATGCGTTCGCGGGCGTGCACGGTGTCCGGTCGACCCATGACGGATGGCAGGGCGGTGCCGATCCCAGTCGCGACGGCGTCGCCTTGATCGTCTGATGCGCGATATGGCACGGCAGGAGCAAGGACGCCTCATCGTCATTCCGACGCCGATCGGCAATCTCGAGGATATGACCTACCGTGCCGTGCGCGTACTTGGGGAACTCCAGGCGCTCGCCTGCGAAGATACGCGTCATACCCGCCGGATATTCGAACGATATGGCATTGAACGGCCGGAGATACTGTTCTCCTGCCACGGGCATAATGAGAAGAGCGCCGTACGCCGCGCCTTGTCGCTCTTGCGCGACGGGTATGATGTAGGCTTATGCAGTGATGCCGGCATGCCGGGTTTGAGCGATCCCGGGCAATTGCTGATTCAGGCGGTTGTCGAAGAGGGACACGAGGTCGACGTCCTGCCTGGATCCAGCGCAGTGCCCACGGCACTTCTTGCCGCTGGTGTGAAGGCGGCACAGTTCGCGTTTCTCGGTTTCCTCCCGCAACGCAGGGCGCGTCGCCGTCGTGCGCTCGAACTCTATTGCGACAGCGACACCGCGCTGGTCGTCTTCGAGAGCCCCCGGCGCGTCGGCAAACTGCTGGCTGAGGCCAGCGAACTATTCGGAGAACGCCGCGGAGCTGTTTGTCTCGAACTGACGAAGAAGTTTCAACGCGTCGAGCGGGGAACCCTTCCGGACCTAGCGGTTGAATTCGCAGGAGGTGTCACACGGGGCGAAGCGGTTGTTGTGATTGGCGGTTTCGACACGGCGCCTAAGCCGGAAAGTGACCTTGGCAGGCTTGCCTAAACGGCCTCTATTCCCATTCGGCCGGCCTGTCGCGCAATAAAACCGCAGGAAGGAACGCGCTGGTAATGACGACGAGCAAGATAACCGCGTAAAGTTCGACCGTGAGGATACCGACTTTGAGCCCAACAGATGCGGTAATGATCCCGAAACTAAGCCTGTAATTGAACAATAAGCCGGCTACGCGGCCGGATGTGCTAAAAAAGTGGCGGGCTGGAAGTGCCGCACCGAGATATTTCAAACCACAGGCGACAATCAGGAATACGAATGCCGTGCCCAACAGGTCGACTGTCATAAGCCGGATGTCGAGTTGCATACCTGCATGAAGGAAGAACGCGGGTGCCAGAAAACTGAAGACAATTCCTTTGAGTTTTTGCTCAAGTTCTTCGTGCTCGTCGACAATCTCTGACATGACGATGCCGAGCGCGAAGGCGATGACGGCTGGATGGATACCACCGATCTTCTCGGCCATGAAACCCATCGCCAGCAGCAGGACCAAAAGAAACCTCAACTCAAACTCTACCAGCGATCCGCGATACCGGCGGAATATCCATTTTCCTATATGCGGAAGGCCGATGATCATCGGCACGGCAACAAGCAGGAAGATGGCGGTTCCCCAGCCAACATCGCCCATCAGGAGCGCCAGCGCGACCATGCTGAGAACGTCGACGACCGATGCGGCGGCGACGATGATTTGCCCCTGTTCCGAGTGCAGAGTGCCGCGCTCTCGCAAAGCGTGGTAGACGAGGGCAAGGGACGTTGTCGATAGGCCGATTGCGAGTAACCCGGACGTTAGAATAGCCAAGTCAAATAGGAAGTGAGCTGTAACAAACACGCCCGCCAACGGGAGTATAAGTGCCGATACGCCGATCGTAATGCTGGCGCGCCAAGTCTCTCGCAGCCGTTCGACGTCAACCTCGAAGCCCACCATGAACATCAGCCCGAGCATGCCCAGGTTGGCCAGGAAGTGAAGCCAGTCCATGTCCGCGATATCAATAAAAATGAAGGCCAGCGCAATGCCAGCGAGAATCTCGAGGATAGCGCTCGATATTCTAAACTCGAACGCTATTACGGCTGCGCCCACCATAACGATGGCAACCATCAATGACTGGTCCATTCAGGGGCTCCTCGCTCGGCCTGTTTGCCTAAATGTGTTATGCGGGCCGGGCCGCCGCATCAAGGCATTTCGCCTCGGTCGGCTTCAGGTGGCTTCTGAAACAGGAAGACCAGCGGCATGGCGACGAAGGCGACAAAAACAAGAAACTTGAACGTGTTGAGATAGGCAACCATCTCCGCCTGCGCGAGCACGAGGTCCTGCAAGGCCGCGATGCCGGTAGCTGAATCGAGGTTCCAGGTCGACGGCGTGGCAATGTCGCCCAAGGCTTCGGTGAACGTGTTTATGTGATTACGCATCTCGATGTAGTTGACCTGAGACGAACGGACCAAGATGGCGACGATTACGGATGTACCCATACTGGCACCGATCGAACGGATGAGCGCGAATAGTGCGGCTCCTTCGACACGAAAATGTTGGGGCAAGGTGGAAAACGTCACCGTAGTCAGTGTGACCCACATCATGCCCATGCCGTAGCCATTGACGAGTGTTACCCAGACTATTGTGTCGATCTGAACTTCTGACGTCCATTCGGTCATGACGACATTGCTGACGCCGACACACATTAAGCCAAGCAGGATGAGATACTTTGCTGGGAAACGATCGGCCAATGTGCCGCCCATCATCATCGCGATCATGGTGCCTATGCCGCGGACCGACACGATCCAACCGGCCGATAGAACGGGGTAGTCCTGCACATTCTGGAGAAACAGTGGGAGAATAAAGAGGCTCGAGAATACCGCAATGCCGAACATGAAGATCAGGCTGAGACCCACAATGAAATTGCGGTCTTTGAAGATAACCAGACTGATATAGGGACGCGGGTGCGTGAGGCTGTTAACGATGAAGATATAAATTGCCAATGCGGCAACCACTGATTCGATAACAATTTCTGTCGATTGAAACCAGTCGAGGCGCTCGCCACGGTCCAACATCAATTGCAGGGCTGAGACGCCAATCACAAGGCTGGTGACGCCGATCCAGTCCAGCGCTTGTTTTTGGGTCTCTGCTTCCGGCAGAGTGAATATAATGGCCACGAACGCGGCGACGCCGAGGGGAATGTTCATTGAGAAGAGGTAGCGCCAGCCATAGAATTCCGTGAGCAGCGCACCGATAGTCGGCCCCAAGATTGGCCCCAGAATCATTCCCAACGACCAGATGCTCATCGCAAATCCATGCAGTCGCCGCGGATAGGTGTCGAGCATGATCGCCTGCGAAATCGGCAACAAGGGCGCGCTCACGAAACCTTGTAAAATCCGATAAAACACGAGCTCTTCTAGACTTCCCGCGATGCCGCAAAGCGCTGATGTAAGGGTGAATCCGACGATCGATCCCAAGAAGACCTTGCGCCTTCCGAATCGCCCGCTGAGCCAGCCGGTCAAAACGGTGCCAACTGCTGTCGCGACGACAAAGGCGGTAATAATCCATCCGACCTGATCTGGACGGGCTGAGAGGTTGCCCTGGATGTTGGGCAGCGCGACATATGCCGTGCTCATATTGACCGCATGCAGCAGCGACGCCATTAGGACCGGAACCGTGATGATGACCCGTTCTATTGTGGAAAACGGCCCGATCGCTGGTTTGCTTAGTGTTTGCAACAGTTTGCCTTGTCTGGCGAAAAGCAGATCACGCGATTAAGGTATCTAACATCCAATCCGGTGCGGAGAAGCGAAAATTCGCAATCCTAGCCAATTCCCGCCGATTTCTTGCGCGATCTCTCCGCTACAGTTGGAACCCGGAACGTATGATCGAAGCATCCGGCCTTTCCAAGACCTTCCGATCCATACGTGCACTGGATGTTCTCGATTTCGGCGCGGAAAATGGCACCGTTACCGCTTTGCTCAGTCGGAACAGTGCCGGCAAGATCACGACGCTTCGTATCCTTTAAACCGTCATGAAACCTAATTCAGGTGTCGCTCGCATCGATGGTTATGATAACGTTGCCGACCGTCGTGAGGTTCAAAGGTGTATCGGCGCGCTTGCCGATACCCGCGACTGCCTCTTCGCGCACAAATCTACAGGGCCGCAATGCCCGCGATGATGATTGCGGTATCGAGAATGATGGGGTCGATGAAAGCGTCATACTTCAATTAGTTGCCGCACATTCGGCCTATACGAGACAGGCCTGCACCCTTCTTTCTTTGCGCGGCGGCATCATACGCTCACGACTGTTTCGTGTTTCTAGATGTTTACATTCCGGCAAGACAGTCGACATGTTACCATTGACGCTATTGCAACAGGGATTTCGAAATGACGCCGATCCGGTATATCGACATGATCCGTGAGCGTTATTCGCGACTGGGCTATCCGGTCTACCAATGGTATCGGGCGGAAGAGCCGCCAGCTTGGACCCCGCTGAAAAAGCCGCTTGGCGAATCTAGAGTTGGCGTACTCTGCACCGCTGGAACCTATGTAAAGGGCCAGGTCGCGTACTACTATAAGGACGACACGTCGATCCGCTTGATCCCAAAAAATACCCCGGTGTCGGAAATTCGATTCTCGCATTTGACAGAGCAATACCTGCCGGCGGCGCGTAAGGATCCGAACTGTGTGTTTCCGATCGAGCCGCTCGCGAGGCTGGAGGCGGAAGGCGTAGTTGGAGAGATCGCGGATGACCTATTGTCCTGCATGGGTGCTGTGTATTCGCAACGTCGGACCCGGGAAGAGCTGATTCCCAACGTTGTCGAGCGGTTTGAAGCACAAGGTGTAGACTTGGCGTTCCTGATACCGTTGTGACCGGTTTGTCATCAGACCGTGGGTCTGATTGCACGACATCTCGAAGCTATTGGCATTCCAACGCTCTGCATGGGTTCCGCGCTTGATATTATAGAAGCCGCCAATCCGCCGCGTGCCGTCTTTACCGACTATCCGCTTGGCCACACGACCGGTATGCCCGACGACGCGAAGGATCAGTACGAATTGACCCGCGCCGGACTGGAGGCGTTCAAGACAATCGTGGAACCCGGCACGATAAAACACCTAGAGCGGACATGGACGCTGAGCGGTGACTGGAAAGCTGCGGCGTTAGACGACAGCAGAGGCGACGAACGTTCGCCGCGCGACGAGACGCCCCGCTATCAGTATGAGGACGACCGTATAGCCGCCGAGGGCGACTGATTCCGCGCACCCGTCATTTTGGGGTTTGCTTTAGTCCGAACCTTCAACCGAAAGGGCACAGTCTAGGATTCCGGATTGAAGTCGTCATTCCGGGAACCGGTTCGTGGGAACCTGGAATTTTTGCCTGAGCATAACCTCGCCTGAGTATAACTTCGAATATCTAAGCCCGACCGCTAGGTCTGGATGAACGAGACCACTGGGCCGCAGGTGTGTTCGGGGGCAATCCAGATGGCGGGGTATTTGTGAGCGTTATAGGGAACGCCGCTGCTGTCCAACAGCTTCTTCGTTGCATGCAGATCTTTCACGCCGAATCCGACCGCCGCCACAAAGGGGACGGCCGGCGGTTCGATGCCCGGCGTCCAGGCGTTGAGACCATCCGGGGTCAATACATAGACGTTGCCATGAGGGAGGGTAAAGGCGTGGATGCCCGGCATGGCTTCCTTGGAGTCTATGCCGAACAGCTTGCCAAGCTTGTTGCAGGTTTCGCCCACGTCTTCGACGCAGAGCGCGACCTCGGCAATCGAGACGGCACCGTTCGGATGGCTCATCAAGTGTGGCTGCCAGAGCACGTCACGGGTCTCGTGATCGATGAAAATCAGTTTTGCTTCCGGGAACACCGCCGGATCGACGGTGATATTGTTGAAGGCCGCGCGGCGGGTTTCTTCATCATTGGGGCCGAACGCGGCGTCGCGCTCCAACCGTCGCGAAGGTTGCACGCCATCGAGGCGCGACGAGAGGACCCTGTAAGCGTTCTCCGATTCGCCGCTGCCGAAGGCGACGATATGAGCGCCTTCGTAATTCTCCAACAGTACCTTGGCCGAACTGGGAAGATTGGGGTCTGTCAGGCCCATGACCTCAAAGTAGCCCTTTTCGAACATCGCACAGTGATTGCCGGATCCGAAGGGTTCAACCGGACCGCCCGGCTCGCGCGACCCGGAATGAATGCTCCGCGACGTCAACGTGAACCCAAGTTTGTTATAAGCTTGACGACCGACTTCAAGGTCGTTCAGGGCGAGGCCCACGTGGTCCAATTCGAGCGGCAGTTGGGTCATTTCGGACTCCCGGTTGAATAAGTATTCAATAAATGAGATAGGTCGCCCTTCAAGCGCCAGCGACCTATCTTTCTCGTCAATAGAGCACGCCTGTCGCGAAGGATTTCGGAGAAACCAACATGGATATGACCTTCAGCCCCGAAGACGAGGCTTTTCGTGAGGAAGTCCGCACATTTATGGCGGAAAAACTCCCACCTGAAATTCGTGAGGCGTCGATTCGCTCGCATTCATACGTGCCGAAGGAATATACAAGGCGATGGCACAAGATCCTATTCGAACAAGGTTGGGTCGCGCCGAGCTGGCCGAAGGAGCACGGCGGCTGCGAGTGGTCGCCCGTTCAGAAGCACATCTACGACGAGGAATACCAGAATGCGCAAGCTCCGCGGCTCAGTTCCTTTGGCATCACCATGATCGGTCCGGTCCTCTACACCTTCGGGACGGAAGCGCAGAAACAACATCATATCCCGTCTATCCTGAACGGCGACATCTTCTGGTGCCAGGGATACTCCGAGCCGGGATCCGGCTCCGACCTCGCGTCGCTCCAGACCCGCGCCGTACTTGACGACAGTAGAGAGAATTACATTGTAAACGGTCAGAAGATCTGGACCTCGCATGCTCATCACGCGGATTGGATATTCGCGCTCGTGCGCACGTCGACCGAAGGTAAAAAACAGGAGGGCATTTCATTCCTGTTGATCGACATGTCAACGCCGGGTCTGGAAGTGAAGCCGATCATCTCGATCGACGGAGGACACTATCTGAACGAGGTTTACTTCACCGACGTAAAAGTGCCGGTGGCCAACCGCATCGGCGAGGAAAACCTGGGCTGGACCTATGCCAAGTATCTCCTCGGACACGAGCGGACAGGTATTGCCGGCGTCGCCAAGTCGAAGCGGAAGCTGGAAAAGTTGAAGGAAATTGCAGGATTGGAGCAGGACAGCGGCAAATCACTGATCGACGATCCAAACTTCAAAAGCAAGGTCGCCAGCGTGGGGATCAAGTTGCAGGCACTTGAGATTACGAACCTGCGCACTCTGTCCGCTGTTAGCTCGGGAAAATCGCCGGGTGACGCGTCTTCGATTCTGAAAATCCGCGGTACGGAAGTGGAGCAGGAATTGAACGAATTGCTGATGCAGTCGATCGGTTATTACGCCCATCCCTATCAGCCGGGGCGCTTGTTCAACCAGCAAAGCAATATGATCCCGGTCGGCAGCGACCATTCGGTGGGCCTGATGGAGGAACACCTGTTGCGCCGCGCCGCATCGATTTACGGCGGTTCAAACGAGATTCAAAAGAACATCATCGCCAAGGCGATCATGGGGCTCTAGTGGTCGAGCCGTCGTGGAACGGGTGCCGCAGGTCGACTTTGCACCCTTTCTGTCAGGCGTGGATGACGGAAAGGCTAAGGTTGCCCGCGACATTGGCACCGCCTGTGAGGGTATCCGGTTCTTCTATCAAACTGGCCACGGCATACCCGCGAAAATAACCGTCGGTATCTTCACTGCTGCGCGGCAATTTTTTCACGCTTCCGGTCGAATCCTGATTTCGATGCAGTAATTGAATGCCTGTTGACTTGTGTGGAGCCGGGTTCGACGGTTAAGTATGAGCCGCTTTATATTGGCCAGTCGATACAGCGCAAATTCTCCAGCGATTATGTTTATCGGCGGAAGGTGATGCATGCTCCCAAGGGTTCAATACGGTAAATCCGGCCTGATGGTCTCCCGACTGTGTCTCGGCACGATGAATTTCGGGATACCGGGGCACGGACAACACGGGAGCTGGACGCTCTCCATCGACGAAGCTCGTCCGATCTTCAAGGCAGCGATGGATGCCGGTCTGTTTTACTTCGATTGCGCAAACAATTACGGGATGGGTGCCTGCGAGGAGGTTGTCGGCGAGCTGCTGCGTGAGTTGTTTCCGCGGGACGCATATGTCTTCACAACAAAACTCGCAATGCCAATGGGTGAGGGGCCGAACCAAGGCGGCATGTCACGTAAACATATCATGGAGTCTGTCGATTCCAGTTTGCGGCGGACGGGTCTCGATTATGTCGACCAGTTGGTGGTTCACCGGCATCCGCACACCATCCCCGACTCCGCCCACGCACCGCTAGAGGAAATGATGGAGGCGCTGCACGATGTCGTGAAGGCGGGCAAGGCGCTCTATCTTGGGGCGTCCTCCATGTATGCGTGGCAATTTGTCGAACTTCAGATGCTTGCCGAGATGCATGGGTGGACACGGTTCGTCTCGATGCAAAACCATTACAATTTGATCTACCGCGAAGAAGAGCGCGAGATGCATCCCTATTGCGAAAAGACGGAGATCGCGGTGACCCCATGGTCGCCACTAGCGCGGGGAATACTGGCAGGCTCGTATCAGGGTGGCCTCGGGGGCGGGGCCACGGCGCGTTCACAGGGGCGCGATGTCGAACGCGCGCGCGGATTGTATCGCGGTGAGAACGTCTTCGATATCGCCGCCCGTGTGGTCGATGTCGCGGACCGCCTTGGCCATACGCCAGCACAAATCGCGCTGGCCTGGATGCTGACGAAACCTGTGATAACGGCACCGATCGTCGGCGTCTCGAAACTTTCGCAACTGGAGCAGCTCGTGGCGGCGGTCGACATCGAACTCTCGGAGGTGGATATATCCTATCTCGAGGAACTCTATCGCCCTGTCGATAATATGCTTTATGACGAGCGGCCGCTCAGCGTATCGAAATAGGACGTAATATGACTGACGATACGCGTTCCTGGCTCACCTTTGACTGCTACGATACCCTTGTGCGGTATACTGAAGGTAAGGCCGAGACATTGACCGCCATCATACGTGCCAAAGGCGGCGATGATGCGGCGGTAAAAACGGCCCGTAGCACATTCGAGGCAAGCGAGAAAGAATTGCAAATCGGGCCGTTCGTGATCCTCAACGAGGTGTTGCGGCGGAGCCTGCACGAAGGTCTTTCTGCTGCAGGCTTTGCGATGACGGGCGAAGACGAGAATACTTTGATCGATGCGGTAAAGAGGGCAGCTCCGTTCCCGGACGTGCGCCCGGCGCTCACGGATCTGAAGCGCGACCATAGGCTCGCCATCCTGTCAAACTCGGAATTTGACATCATCCAGTCCAATGTTGCGGCAATCGGCGTCGAATTTGATGCGGTCGTCCTGGCGGCGGAGGCAAAGTGTTACAAGCCGGATCCTGGGATGTTCCATGAGCTTCTGAAACGTATCGGGGAGAAGCCGGAGAACGTCACGCACATTGCACAAAGTTTCTACCATGACATGCAGACGGCACAGGATCTCGGTTTCGGGCGACGCCTTTGGATCAATCGATACAATCGTGAGGGTGATCCAGCCTATACGCCGGATGCGGAGCTTCGCGACCTGTCTGGTGTTCGCGCGGCGTTGGAGATCGATGGAAGCAAGCTGCGAGGCATTTGATCATAATACGTCCGTCTATTGGGGAGCGTCATGACGATCAAGATTTACGAGGCCCGTCGCATCCTGACCATGAACCCCTCCAACCCGGAGGCATCGTACGTCGCCGTGAAGGGCGACCGCATCCTCGGTGTAGGGACGATCGACGAGTTGTCCGGCTGGGGTGATTTCGAGCGCGACACTCGCTTTGCCGATAAAATTTTGATGCCGGGCCTTTTCGAGGGGCACAGCCATGCCTCTGAAGGATCGTTCTGGCGCTACGTCTATTGCGGCTATTTTGATCGAACTGACCCTGACGGCAGAACGTGGTCGGGCCTCAGTTCTCTCGAAGAGATTATCGATCGACTGAAAGAGGCTGAAGAAGCGCTTTCCGATGCGGGAATGCCGCTCAGCGGCTGGTCGCTCGACCCGATTTATTACGGAGACATGCGCGTCGCGCGTGGTGACCTGGATCGCGTATCGACGACGCGGCCCATCGGTATCCGTCACGCCAGCGGTCATATTATCAATGCCAATTCTAAGGCACTCGAACTCGCGGGATTACTACGGGCGGGAATCAACCATCCGGGTGTGCCGCTCGGTAAGGATGGCTTGCCAACGGGGGAGTTGTTGGGACCGGACGCGATAGAATTGGTCGCGAGCCATGTCGGGTTGGACCGCAAGGTCTTGGCTGCGGATGAACTTGGCCTGCGGCAATTCGGGCGTCTCTGCGTGCGCCAAGGTGTCACGACGGCTGCTGATCTGGCCAACCCATTGCCACCTGAGGCAGTCAACATGATGCTGAAGGTGACAGGCGAAGCGGATTTTCCCACGCGCGTTATCCCGCTGCGCCGTTTTTAGGGCGTGACACCGCGCGAGCTCGTCGATATCGCCGAGGAACTGCGTAGTTTGAGCACGGATCGGTTGCGGCTCGGCAACATCAAGATTCACGCTGACGGGTCGATCCAGGGTTTCACGGCGCATCTGCGCTGGCCGGGATACTATAACGGCGCGCCGAACGGGTTGTGGTATGCGACGCCGGAACAGATGCGGGAATTATACGAACTTGCCCTCGGAAGAGACCTGCTCGTGCACACACATACGAATGGTGATGAAGCGACGGCACTGATGCTCGACATGTTGGAGCTGGCGCTGAATAAACACCCGCGGCCGGACCATCGCTTCACGCTCCAGCATTGCCAGCTTGCCGTTACCGCACAATTCCGACGGATGAAGAAGCTCGGAGCCTGCGTTAACCTGTTCTCCAATCATCTGTTCTATTTGGGGGGAGGAGCATTATGCAACAACAGTCGGCCCGGAACGCGCAATGCACATGAATGCCTGTGCCACGGCGCTTCGTGAAGGCGTTCCGATGGCCATTCATTCCGACGCGCCGGTGACGCCCCTCGGCCCCTTCTTCACCGCGT
>CAXGSZ010000011.1:0-15808 GCA_964012455.1 uncultured Alphaproteobacteria bacterium | reverse complement strand
GAAGAGCTGAAGTCCGATTTGGCAGAAGCCTATCCTTACCAGGATTGGCTCGACCAGACGCAGCTCCGTTTATCCAGTCTGCCCGCTGAAATTGGTCCGATGACACCGGACGGCGAAATCCTTCTCAATATGCAGCAGGCCTTTGGCTACAACCGTGAAGATCTGAAGTTCTTCCTCGATCCGATGGCCGACAGAGGTGAAGACCCGATCGGATCCATGGGACGTGATATTCCGCTGGCATCGCTTTCCGACAAGCCGCGGATGCTTTACGATTATTTTTTCCAGAACTTTGCACAGGTCACCAATCCGCCGATTGATCCAATTCGCGAGGAGCTGGTGATGTCGCTGGTCAGTTTCATCGGGCCGCGGCCGGACCTTCTCGACCTCGGATCTGGCGGCGAGCATATGCGGCTCGAAGTCGACCAGCCGATCCTAACCAATACCGACCTTGAGCGTATCCGTCGGATTGAAAACCACGTCGAGGATGGCGCGTTCCGGACCTATACGCTGGACATCTGTTATCGCCGGGAAGGCGATAGTGCTGAGACAATGGAATCGGCAATTGGTCGTGTTTGCGCGGAAGCGGAACGGGTCGTCCGCGAAGGGTATAACATCATCGTGCTATCTGATCGCGGGATCGATCAGCACCATGTTGCCGTGCCGGCGCTGCTGGCGACTGGTGCCGTGCATCATCATTTGATTCGCGAAGGATTGCGAACCGAAGTGGGCCTCGTCATCGAGACTGGTGAGGCTCGCCGCGTCCATGATTTCTGTCTTCTGGCCGGCTATGGCGTTGAGGCGATCAATCCCTATCTCGCGTTTGATACATTGAGCAACCTTGTGCATGAGAAAAGCAACGGTCTCGACGAGCAGACGGCGCATAAGAATTTCGTCAAAGCGGTCGGCAAGGGAATGATGAAGGTGATGTCCAAGATGGGCATCTCTACATATCAATCTTATTGTGGCGCTCAAATTTTCGATGCGGTCGGCCTTTCGAGCGAGTTTATCGAAGCGTATTTCAACGGGACCGCGACGAAAGTCGAAGGGGTCGGAATCACTGAGGTCGCCGACGAAACGGAACGGCGGCACGCGCTCGCATACGGAGATGCGCCGCTCTATCGACAAGACCTTGATGTCGGCGGTGACCTCGCCTTTCGCATACGTGGCGAAGAACACGTATGGACGCCTGAGACTATCGGGACGCTGCAGCATGCCGTGCGCAGCGCCAACTACAATTTGTTTAAAACGTATACGTCGAAGGTGAATGACCAGACGCGGAAACTGAAGAATCTCCGTGGGCTGTTTGAAATTGCCTCGGACCGCAAGTCGATCCCACTTGAGGATGTCGAGCCGGTATCCGAGATTGTGAAACGCTTTGCGACGGGAGCGATGTCCTTCGGCTCGATCTCCTGGGAAGCACATACAACGCTTGCGATTGCGATGAATCGCCTCGGCGGACGCTCCAATACCGGCGAGGGCGGCGAAGAGGCGACACGCTACGGAACTTTGCCTAATGGCGATTCGATGCGTTCGCGGATTAAGCAGGTGGCGTCCGGCCGGTTTGGCGTGACGACGGAATATCTCGTTAATTCCGACGATATCCAGATCAAGATGGCACAAGGGGCCAAGCCCGGCGAGGGCGGCCAGCTACCGGGACACAAGGTTGACGATTGGATCGCGCGCGTACGCCACGCAACACCGGGCGTGGGCCTGATCTCACCACCGCCACATCACGATATTTATTCGATCGAGGACTTGGCACAGCTGATTCACGACTTGAAGAATGTAAATCCAGAAGCGCGGATTTCAGTCAAGCTTGTCTCCGAAATCGGTGTGGGTACTGTCGCGGCCGGGGTCAGCAAAGCTTATTCCGACCATGTAACGATATCGGGTCATGACGGCGGTACTGGCGCGAGTCCGTTGACGTCTGTTCTGAACGCCGGAGGA
Source organism: uncultured Alphaproteobacteria bacterium (assembly GCA_964012455.1). Taxonomy (GTDB): domain Bacteria; phylum Pseudomonadota; class Alphaproteobacteria; order UBA8366; family UBA8366; genus UBA6544. The sequence goes on along the minus strand of CAXGSZ010000011.1, from coordinate 13,861 downwards.
CCCTGGGAACTAGGCTTGGCCGAGACGCATCAAACATTGGTCATGAACGGATTGCGGGGCCGTATTGCCGTTCAGGTCGATGGTGGGCTTCGCACGGGCCGTGATGTCGTCATCGGCGCATTGCTCGGGGCGGATGAATTCGGATTTGCAACTGCCGCTCTGATCTCTGAAGGCTGCATCATGATGCGAAAGTGTCACCTCAACACATGTCCGGTTGGCGTGGCGACGCAGGATCCTGAACTCCGCAAACGTTTCACCGGCGAACCGGATCATGTCGTGAATTTCTTCACCTATATCGCGATGGAGGTGCGGGAGCTTATGGCTGAACTCGGGTTCCGCACGATAAATGATATGATTGGACGCCGTGATATCCTCGATATGAAACAGGCGGTCGATCATTGGAAGGCGCATAGTATCGACTTGTCGCGGCTTCTCTCACCCATAGCGCCTGCTGAGGGCGCCGCCGTCTATAATTGCGAGGAACAGAACCATCGCCTTGAGCGTGCGCTCGACAATGACTTGATCTCCAGGGCGAAGGATGCGATCGAAAACAAGATGCCGGTCAGTTTCGAAAGTCCCATTCGAAACATCAACCGGACTGTCGGCGCAATGATGTCGGGCAAAATCGCCAAACGTCATGGCCATGCCGGTCTACCTGAAGATACCATCCATGTGAAGTTCACCGGAACTGCCGGGCAAAGTTTCGGCGCATGGCTTGCCCGGGGCGTTTCGCTCGAGCTAATGGGTGATGCCAATGATTATGTGGGCAAGGGCCTCTCCGGTGGACGTATCGCGATTTATCCGTCCGCGGACAGTCCGTTGGTAGCGGAAGAGAATATCATTGTCGGCAATACGGTGCTCTATGGCGCGATTGCTGGCGAATGCTATTTTCGTGGTGTTGCGGGTGAACGTTTTGCGGTCCGGAATTCGGGCGCCAAGGCCGTCGTCGAAGGGTGTGGCGATCACGGTTGCGAGTACATGACAGGCGGTATCGTAGTTGTGCTTGGTGGTACGGGGCGGAATTTCGCAGCTGGTATGTCGGGCGGCATTGCTTATGTGCTCGATGAAGAGAACAAATTCGAATTCCTTTGCAATACCAGCATGGTTGACCTTGAGCCGGTCTTGAAGGAGGCACGTGCGGCAAATGATGACGGTATCGATCCTTCGATTGATATGACCCGTTATGATGAACGTCGTCTGTATGCATTGATTGAAAACCATGCACGGTATACCGGCAGTGCGCGCGCGCGGACCATCTTGGACGATTGGGACAATTATTTGCCAAAATTCGTGAAAGTGATGCCGGTCGAGTATCGGCGTGTGCTTCGCGAAATGCAGGAAAAGGCGGCTATGCAGGATCGAACTGTCGCCGCCGCCGGGGGGTAAGTCATGGGCAACCCGATGGGATTTCTCGAGATCGATCGAGACGATAGAACCTATGCGCCCGTTGAGGAGCGCGTGCGTCACTATAAGGAGTTCGTAGTGCCGCTTTCGTCGGACAAGGTGTCCGAACAGGGTGCGCGCTGCATGGATTGCGGCATCCCATACTGCCATCAGGGCTGCCCCGTCAACAACATCATCCCGGAATGGAATGATCTGGTCTATCGCAACAGGTGGCGGCAAGCGCTCGAAGTCTTGCATTCCACGAATAATTTTCCGGAATTCACGGGACGCATATGCCCTGCGCCGTGCGAAGCAGCGTGTACCCTGAATATCGAGGACGTCCCAGTGACCATTAAGACGATCGAGTGCGCGATTGTCGATCGTGGCTGGGAAGAAGGGTGGATCAGGCCGCAGCCGCCAAGCCGCCACACGGACAGGCGGGCCGCTGTCGTGGGATCGGGACCGGCAGGACTTGCATGTGCTCAGCAGCTCGCACGCGCCGGACACAAGGTTGTGGTGTTTGAAAAGAGTGAGCGCATCGGCGGTCTGCTCCGGATCGGGATTCCCGATTTCAAAATGGAAAAGCACTTAATCGACCGGCGCATGGCACAGATGCAATCGGAAGGGGTTGAGTTTCGGCCGAACAGCCATGTCGGCGTTAATGTTGATGTTTTGGACCTTGTTCAGAACTTCGACGCGGTGGCACTGTGCGGAGGCTCCGAAAACCCCCGCGACTTGCCTGTGCCGGGACGGGAGTTCGAAGGCGTGTATTTCGCGATGGAGTTCCTCTCACAGCAGAACGATCGAAATGCCGGGGTGGATGTTCGGGATGACATTTCGATCTCGGCGAAGGACAAACATGTTATCGTAATTGGCGGCGGAGATACCGGTTCTGACTGTGTCGGTACTTCCCTGCGTCACGGCGCGAAATCGGTAACGCAGCTTGAACTGCTGCCCCAACCGCCGGAGCGAGAGAATAAGGCACTAACCTGGCCGGACTGGCCGATGAAGCTGCGCACCTCCAGCTCGCATGAAGAAGGCTGCGAGCGGGATTGGTCAGTTATGACGAAGTCGTTCAGTGGCACCAACAGCAAGGTGACAACTCTGAATGGTATCCGTCTCGAATGGGCCGCCGGTGAGGATGGCCGGATGGAGATGCAGGAAGTCGCTGGCTCCGAATTTGAGCTGCAAGCCGACTTAGTGCTTCTTGCTATGGGTTTTGTGAATCCGGTTCACGAAGGCATGTTAGAAACCTTGGGGGTTAAGCTCGACCCGCGCGGAAACGTTGAAGCAGATACGGAAGAATACCAGACGTCGATAGATAAGGTGTTTGCGGCAGGGGACATGCGGCGCGGTCAGTCGCTTGTTGTCTGGGCCATCCGAGAAGGTCGGCAGTGCGCCCGTGCCGTCGATGAATTTCTCATGGGATCGAGCGAATTACCGCGATAACTCCTCAATCGTCACATACTAGCAGAATGGTTGCCATACCCGCCTGATAGCTACCGAACGTAACGTTATAAAGCAGCCCAACCCGTGGAGTATAAATCATGGATCTTGGACTTGGCGGTAAACGCGCAATCGTCACGGGCGGATCAAAAGGTATCGGCCGGCGCATCGTAGATTGTCTGGTCGCAGAGGGCTGCAACGTTGCGTTTTGTGCCCGTAATGATGCGGATGTCAGCGATGCTGTTTTCAAATTGTCGAGCGGTCCGGCTGAAGTATTTGGCGGTGTTGCTGATGTTACGGATGATGCCGGATTCCGGGGATGGATGCAGGAGGCGGTCGAACAACTCGGCGGTCTCGATTTCTTGATTGCAAATGCAAGCTCACTTATCGCCGGGGCAAATGAGGCGTCGTGGCGCAGAGGGATGGACGTCGATATTCTTGGAACCGTTCGGGCCGTCGAGGAAGCGTTACCGCATCTCGAAGCTTCCAATAGTGGATCCATCACCGCAGTTTCCAGTACCGCTGCAGTGAATATTTCGGGCGGGGTGCGTGCCTACAGCGGTGTAAAGGCAGCGCTCATCAGCTATATGTCGGGTTTGAGTACGAACTACGCGGCAAATGGAATACGCGCAAATACTGTGTCGCCCGGCGCAGTCTATTTCGAGGGTGGTGTCTGGGAGCGAAATAAGTCTCAAGACCCGGAGCGATATGCCATGGCGGTTAAGCGCAATCCCATGGGTCGTTTTTGTACGCCAGAAGAAGTCGCGAATGGTGTGGTTTTTCTCGCAAGCCCGGCGGCAAGCTACATTAGTGGCGTCAATCTTGTCGTTGATGGTGCCGCGACGACACGGATACAATATTGATTTAACGAATTCGGCTGTAATCCATCGGGTAGAGAAGGAAGTTGCCGACGCGCGCGACGGCACTGAGCTATTTACGTTTGAGAAGGTTGGAAAGCTGCTTATCGGCGTTCTGAATAACATGCCACCGCTGCTAATTTGCGAGATCGGGAAACCGCCTCAATTCGACACTCCGGTGAGAGCTGGTGTTGGTTGTGCCGGGACCGATAACGGTATCGAAAAATGCAATTAGTGGCACGTCTTCCTGGTTCAACGCAGGTATTATGCGGTCACGGTAAAGGGCGTGGTGCGCCGCAGGTTGAAGCGGAGTCATATAGATTATTCTCTGTTCGATAAACGACCGATTGTGATCGCGGACGGTATAAAAACAGGGCTAGCTTGCTGGGAACGTTGGGGAGATTGTGGCAAGGCGCAAGATCGTTGTATCGACGAAATCTAAAGTTGGGTACAGGCTGTTATCCTGACGACTGCGAAGTGCAGCATCAGCCATCGCCTTCTCACGATGTGCTTCCCGGGTTGCGAGATTATCTCACTCGCGCAATGGCCAGACCGCCGCTTCGGAGTCATTACCGACATATATCTCCCAGGCACAAACGAAGCGGGTTCGTGATTGTTGGGCGCGCTCATGGCGACACGCTGGAACCCCTCGTGGGGGTTTTCGAGACGGCTGCCGCGGGCGATAACGAGACGGTGCTGCTAGATCACGTTAATTAACTCTCCGTGATGGTCAGCCGAAGCGGTCCGCCACCTGCTTCTGCAATATGTAACGCTGGATCTTGTTTGTGGATGTTCGCGGAAAATCATCCACGACCTCAATGTGTCGCGGGACTTTGTAGTCGGCAATCTGCCCGCGACAAAAGTCCACGATCTCTCCCGGCTCAACGCGTTTGCCGTCTTTGGGCATAACAAAGGCAAAGCAGACTTCGCCTAATCTTTCATGCGGCGCACCACAGACGACAGCCTGCCCGACCTTCGGATGGGTCTCCAGGTAACGCTCAATCTCTGCGGGGTAAGCGTTGCTGCCACCGACAATGAACATTTCCTTCGCACGACCGGTGATTTTCAGGTAGCCGTCTTCGTCGTAGTGGCCAAGATCGCCAGTACGGAACCATCCATCTTCGTTGATTGCTTCGCGGGTGGCTTCCTCATTCTTATAGTAGCCGAGCATAACCGTGTAACCGCGAACCCATATCTCGCCATCCTCGTTAATGTCGGCAGCTTCGCCCGTGTCGTTGCGAACTACCTTTACCTCGAATTCGCCGATCGGCTTTCCTTTGTTTTCGCAGGTCACTTCTATTGGTGCTTCAAATTCGCTGAGCGTGGTCCCACCCATTGTCTCCGTCAGACCATAGACCGCCTGCAGGGCATCGAAGTTCAAAATATCCTTCGCTTGCCGCGCCAGCTTTGGCGTGACCGGAGCACCGCCGATCCATGCGGATTTGAGGCAATGAGTATCCCGTTTTTCAACGCCGGATATACTTAGCATATCGATGAAATGCGTTGGTATGCCCCCCATGATATTGATCCGTTCGCGCTCTATTAGATCGATGGCGGTCGCAGGTTCCCAATGATCCATTGTTACGATCGTAGCACCATGTTGCATGGCGGGCATAACCGTCGCGACGCTCCCCGCGACATGATAAAGTGGGAGGTGACAAAGCACATTGTCGCCAGCCTCCATATGAAGCGCTTTCGCAATGTCACGTCCCTCTAGGAGCACGCGGTGACAATGCATGGCGCCTTTGGGAACACCCGTCGTCCCGGAAGTGTAGATGATAATGACGGGGTCTTCGACGTTGAGCTCAGAAGCAGCAGCGTCCAGTGCGGTGCGGTCGGGCTTAGTTGCCTCAACCGCACGTAGCGAGGTCGTGCCAGGCGCTTGTTCATCCTGCCACAACACTATTCCTCGCAGTGCCGGGAGGGTGTCGCACTGCAATTCGCCCGGTGTCGAACCTTCGTAGCCTGGCACTATCTCCGAGATCATTGAGAGATAGTCGATCTCCCAGTAGTTCGGCATCGCGACCAGCAATTTCGCATCCGATTGGCGCAAGATGAACTCGACTTCTTGCGTCTTATAACGCGTATTGATTGAAACCACAGTCGCGCCGAGACGCACGCAAGCAAGCCAGGTCAAAATCCAGTCGGGACAATTGGTCTGCCAGTTTGCAACATGGTCGCCCCGCTCGATGCCAAGCTGCTCCAGGCCTGTTGCCAGGCTATCAACGCGCGCATCGAACTCGGCATAGGTGATACGTTCGCCCATCCCGACAACGAACTCGCTGTCGGGCCATAATTCGGCGGAACGCCTGAGCGCTTCGCCGATTTTTATCCCGCTCCATTCCATGGCGATGTATCTCGTTCCGTGGGAGCCGAAATCAATTCCCCGAAGCGGTTGGCCGGGCTATATCGATGAGAGCACGCGCGCAAAGCAACGTAAGGACGATTCCCATGAAGACATCCGTTGGCCTCGGCGCCTATGGCCGTTCCGGAATTAAGGAACTTACCGAGTACGTTAAGGCGGCGGAGAAGATTGGCGTCGACGCGGTATGGTCAGCAGAAGCCTGGGGGACAGATGCGGTGACGTCTCTTGCCTATCTTGCCGGACAGACGGAGAAGATCAGGCTGGGAACGGGCATAATGCAGATCAGTGCCCGGGCACCTTCAATGACGGCGATGACCGCGCTGTCTTTGAATGAGATGTCTGGCGATCGGTTCATGCTTGGTCTTGGGGTTAGTGGTCCCCAGGTGGTGGAGGGGCTGCACGGCGTTGCGTACCAGGCACCGCTTACGCGCTTGCGGGAGACGGTCGAGATTCTGCGCATGGCCTTCCGCGGAGAGAAGATTGCTTTCAAAGGACAGTATCACCAATTGCCAAGGCCTGGTGGTGAGGGCAAAGCAATCCGACTGAACCATCCTCCGGCGGATATACCGATCTTTCTGGCGACACTTGCGCCGAAGTCACTTGAGTTTACGGGTGAAGCTGCAGATGGCTGGCTGGGCACGTCGTTTTCGCCTGACCATCCCGATGCGCATCTCGCGTATATCCGTAAAGGTCTAGAGGCAGCGGGACGATCGATGGACGACCTCGAACTCCATGCGGCCTGTCAGGTGGTGGTTGGCGAGGATGTTGAGGGTATTATTGATGCCCGCCGGGCGAGCGTCGCATTTCAAATGGGTGCGATGGGCTCCGCTCAAACTAATTTCTATAACGATGCCTTCAAACGCGCTGGATTTACTGATGACGCTCTCGCAATCCAGCGTCTTTGGATTGAAGGTCGTCGTGATGAAGCGGTCCAGCGCGTACCCGACGCCATGGTGACCCAGTTCGGCGCCTTCGGGACGCCGGAGATGGTCAGGGAACGATTCCTCACCTACAAGGCGTGCGGTATCAATTCACTTTCCTTGCGGATCGATCCGGATGAAGGCCAGGCGCACAGAATCAGCCAGCTTGAACAGATCATGGATATCGTGAAGGACGTGGCGTAGATCACGTTGTCATGGCAAATAACAGCGAACTTGATGCAGCTTTGACGCCCTTGATCGAGGCTTTGGAGACCATGATAGCGGTGCAGCGATATTTGCACCCGATCATGATCGATCAGCTTAAGGAAAAACTTCGTTTGCGGCAGGAACCACTCGTAGTGGCGCGGGAACGTCTCGCATCTTTTGACTGGCCCGAAGGCGCTGACGCCATCCGAAGCGACGTCGATACGAGTTGCGATCTCGCACTCAAAGCCATCTCCGGGTTCTGTGATGTACCGAGTGATCCTGAAGGCATTTTCATGGCGTATCGCGCTTTGCGTTATGCGCCCTATTCAATGGAAACCCTCTACCCGGCAGCAGGTCTGTCGATGGCCGTGAGCCAATTTTACTTGGAGCCCGATAGCCGCGACGATACCTTGCACAAGCGCATCAAAGCGGCGGACGACCACGAAGACACTGGAGTGCTGCATTTCAACAATTCGCGCGACGAGAAAGGCGGATGCTCGATCTACGTGCCGGAGTATTACGACCCTGACGTCCTATATCCCGTTGTCTTTGCCCTTCATGGCGGGTCGGGTCATGGCCGCGCATTTCTGTGGACCTGGCTGCGCGAGGCTCGCACACGAGGGTTTATCCTGGTAAGTCCGACGGCTCGTATCGATACCTGGTCCATTATGCAGCCGGAAGTCGATACAGAGGGCATCAACAGCATTCTGCGTATGGTGCGGGAGCGATGGAACGTCGACGCTTCCAGAATGCTGATGACCGGTATGAGTGATGGCGGGACATTCACCTATATGAGTGGATTGGCGTCGTCGTCGCCATTCACACACTTGGCGCCAATCGCGGCGAGTTTCCATCTGATGATGCTGCAAGTGATCGGGGCCACCAATATTCTCGGCCGCCCCATTTACCTTACCCACGGTGCGCAAGATTGGATGTTTGACGTTGAGGTCGCTCGTGTCGCTAAGCAGATATTGGAAGAGCAGGGCGCGCAACTTGTCTATCGTGAGATTGCCGATCTATCGCACACCTATCCACGGGATGAAAACCCGAGAATATTGGAATGGTTTCTTGGTGCCCTAGACTCCTAACCAGTCGGAATTAAGAGAGGAGTTGGGTCGATGCCGGTCACCGCAAAATATCTCTTCATCGTCAGCATGGACGTCGAGGTGGAGTACGAAGACTTGTTTAATGAGGTCTACGATACCGAGCATGTGCCCAATATCTGCAAGGTACCGGGCGTCAGCGCAGCCTATCGCCTGAAGCTTGAGGAAGGTGTCTCACTGAGCAAGGGCGCTCAGGCTGGCGGCAAGGCTACGGAGCCACCACAACGTTATATGGCGATCTATGAACTCGACAGTCCCGACCTGCCCGGCAGTAATGCTTGGCGCGAAGAGGCGGAGAAGGGGCGTTGGCCGGGCGAAGTGCGCCCACATACCTTCAATCGTCGTCACGAACTTCGTAAAATTCTCTAAGGATCCTTAGCGTGAAACTCTATTCAACACTCACGAGCCCCTATGGTCGTATCGCACGTATCGTGCGTTTGGTGAAGGGGCTTGAAGAACGTGTGATTTTCGAGCCTATCCAAACCCGTGGCGTCGATAATCCATATTATGGCATCAATCCTTCGGGTCGGGTGCCGGCGCTTATACTGGACGATGGAACGGTGCTGGAGGATTCACCGTTAGTCTCCTGGTATCTCGATAACATTGACGGCGCGCCGACACTCCATCCGGTGGAAGGCGTTTCAGGTCTCGATCAACGTCGGTTGGAGGCTGTTGCCCGCAGCATGTTGGATGGATTGAGTCTCTGGGGACGGGAATATCTTTATCGTGAGGCGGAAATCCGTTCGGACACAATCATGGCGCATGAAAAAGCGCGGGCACTTCGTCTTGCTGACGTGTTTGAAAACGAGGTCGAAGGCGAGGTTCTGACTGGTCCACTGAATATGGCGCAGATTATCCTCGCCTGTACTTTACATGGCCGAAAGAACGACAGCCCGAGAGAGTTCCTGTGGCAGGATGGACGCCCGAAACTGTGTGCTTGGGTGGAAAAACTGGGCGCAATGACACCTTTTCCCGAAACACTGCCACCGCCACGAACTTAGGCCGCTGGTCTATTTTTCCTGCGTCTTTCGGTCCATGGCGTCATGGCGTCGGCGAATTTTTGCAGGCCAAGTGCTTTTGCTGAATTAGAGCACAGCTATGATTTTTTCATCCAACAGGATGTCTTTGTAACCCGTATGTCCGTCTGATAGTTGCCACCGATGATGGCTTTAGGTTCGAACTTTGTCAGATCGAACAGCTGTTATCTCGTATGGTGCCAAGTGTGGCCACTCGCATCATGGGGTGGGGCTGGTAATCTTCCGTCGGCCTTGCACTTTCGCAGTTGCGTTGCCCCTTGAGTGTATAGCCATGCAGCGCAATGGTAACGATAGACAGACTTACCTTTACTCATGAATGCGGTGTCGCTGGGTTTCAATTCTATGGCATCAACTGTGCTCATCGGAAACAGCAATAGAAGGTTGCCAACAGAATACGTGTAAAGGGCATCATGCGACGTTCTCTGGAGTATCGAGTGTCGTTCCTGCCAGACCGTCGAGGATCGGACAATCGGGTCGATCGTCTCCGTCGCAGCATTCGATCAGATGTGCAAGAACCTTGCGAAGCGAAACTAGTTCCTCAAGTTTTGCTTCGATCCTCTGAAGGTGCATCGTTGCGATGCGCTTTACGTCGGCGCTCGCTCGATTTTGGTCCTCGTAGAGAGTGAGAAGGGTACGGCATTCATCGACAGAAAATCCGAGGGCCCGCGCGCGCTGAAGGAAGCTGAGTTTATGGACATCCGCCTCACTATAATCGCGATAACCGTTGTCCCGACGGGCCGGCACGACGAGACCGATCTCTTCGTAGTAGTGCATTGTGCGCACTGGCAGTCCGGCTCTTTCGGATGCTCTTCCGACGTTCATGATCGATACTCCTAAAACTTCACGGTGCGTAATCGAAGGGCATTTGCGATAACCGAGACCGAGCTGAGACTCATCGCCAATGCCGCAATCATCGGTCCTGGCATGAATCCGAACATCGGGTAAAGCAGACCGGCGGCGATCGGCACACCGACCGCATTATAGGCAAACGCGAAAAACAAGTTCTGCCGGATGTTCCGCATGGTGGCGGCACTGAGTCGCCGTGCGCGAACGAGACCACCGAGGCTTCCTCCGACTAACGTGACGTCTGCGCTTTCTATCGCGATATCGGATCCACTGCCCATCGCAATACCGACGTCGGCTACTGCGAGCGCCGGAGCATCGTTGATACCGTCACCGGCCATGACGACGATATGTCCCTCGGCGCGAAGGTCCTCAACCACGTCGCGTTTGTCATCCGGTGACGCATCGGCGTGGATTTCGTCAATCGGAAGGCCGGCGCCGACGAATTCGGCAGTTGCACGAGTATCGCCCGTCAGCATCACTATCTGTAAACCGGCGTTTCGAATTTCATTCAACGCCGTTTCCGCGTCATCTTTGACGGTGTCGCCCACTGCAATCAGCCCCATCAGCTGTCCGGCCCGAGCGCAATAGACAACCGTTGCTCCCTTATTTCGCAGATCTTCTGCAGATGCGTTCATCGGTAAAATATCTACACCTTGCGCACTAATGAAGGTGGCATTTCCGAGATGGCAATCGAATTGATCGATCGTACCCCGGACGCCGAGACCCGTGATCGAACGAAAATCCTCGACCGTATCAGATGGAATATTTCGGGCATTTGCTTCCGACAAGATGGCCGTAGCGAGGGGATGCTCGCTACCTGTCTCTAGGCTAGCGGCAACGGAAAGCAGCTCGGTCTCACAGAAACTGGATGATGTGACAAGCGCGCGTACGGTTGGCCGTCCGGTGGTGACGGTTCCGGTTTTATCTATGACCAATGTGTCCGCTTCACCCAGCCGCTCCAGCACTTCAGCATCGCGTATCAGAACGCCTGCCTCGGCACCACGGCCCATGCCCACCATAATTGACATGGGGGTCGCGAGGCCAAGGGCGCAGGGGCAGGCGATAATCAAGACCGAGACGGCCGCAACCAAACCGTTGGCGAAGGCCGGTGACGGACCGAAGAATGACCATCCTAGGAAGGCGATTGCGGCGGCGGCAATCACTGACGGTACAAAATATCCGGCGACGTTGTCCACGATGCGTTGGATTGGCGCACGGCTGCGTTGTGCCTGAACGACGGTTGCGCCAATTCGTGAGAGGACGGTTTCGGCACCGACAGTCTCGGTTTGCACGGTCAAGCTGCCGAGACCGTTGATTGTTCCGCCGACGACGGATGAACCGACGGATTTTTCTACGGGTATGGCTTCTCCTGTTACCATTGATTCGTCGATCGCGCTCGCGCCGTCCACCACAACACCGTCGGTCGGTACGCGTTCACCCGGTAAAACACGCAGAATATCCCCCACAACGAGGGCCTCAGCGGGGACCTCTTGTTCTATGCCGTTCGCAATGCGCCGTGCGGTTTTTGGCGATAGGTCCATCAAGAGCCGTATCGCAGTACCTGTGCGTCCGCGCGCCCGCATTTCCATAACCTGTCCAAGCAGCACCAAAGAGATGATTACTGCAGCGGCCTCAAAGTAGAGACCGGGGCTCCCGTCGTCGGTCCGAAACTGAGCGGGGAAGAGTTCCGGCGTAAAGAATGTGAGCAGACTGAAAAGATAGGCCGTTGCGACACCGAGTGCGATCAGTGTGAACATATTTGGCCGCCAGGGTACAAATGAGCGCCAGCCGCGTTCGAAGATTGGATATCCGGCCCAGATAACAACTGGTGTTGAAAAGACGAATTGAAGCCATCCACTCCAAAGCGGCGCTACGATTCCGTGTAAGTACGGAAGATGCTCTGACATCGAGATGATGAATACCGGTAGGGCGAAGAGCGCGGCTATGTAGAAGCGGCGGCTCATGTCTTTCAGTTCGTGATCGTCTGCCTCTGCATTAAACGGGTTGGCTGCCTCCAGTGCCATGCCACAACTGGGGCAGATACCCGGCGTTGCGCTCCATACATCCGGACACATTGGGCAAATATATCCAGTCGTATGGTTGGTCGAAGGTGCAGTTGGTTGTTGGGGACTATTTTTGAGATGGGTCTCTGGGTCGGTCGCGAATTTGCTCTCACACCCGGTACTGCAGAAGTAATAGATCACTCCCGCGTGTTCGCGCGCCGGGGGGGGCGGTTGGCGGTTTGGGTTAACCGTCATACCACATACAGGGTCGATGCTAGAGGTTGCCTCGGTAGTTTTCATAATTTCCTGGCATCTAGGTACGGATTTTCCAGGATTAGATAGTCTCTACAGTAACTGTAGGGTCAAGCGTGAGAGGTTTATGCGTGTCAGTTGAGTGGTGGTGCGATTTCCGCCATTGCGGCCTCAATATCACCTTCTATGAATAGTCGCTTATTCGGAACGCCGGCTGCATCCGCGGCCTGCATGTCCGTCTCCTTATCGCCGATCATGAAACTGCGCGAGAGGTCAATGGGCCATTCCTCCATAGCGCGCAGAAGCATGCCGGGTTTGGGTTTCCGCCAGTTGCGATATTTTTGAAACTCATCTCCACCAAAATCCGGATGATAGGGACAGTAGTAGAACGCATCGATGTGGGCGCCCTTACGTCGCAGTGTTTCGTTAATGTAGGTGTGCAGCGCCTCTACCTCGCTGGTCCGGTAGAGGCCACGCGCAACGCCTGCCTGATTGGTGACAACGAAGACATAGTACCCTAGGTCATTCAGCCTCTTGATTCCCCTGTCTGCACCTTCCATCCATTGGTATTCCTCGCGTCGCCAGACATAACCGGTATCGTGATTTATGATACCGTCACGGTCGAGAAACGCTGCGGGACGGCGTTGCCAGTCAGGCATGAGAAACTGAGCACGGTTCAGGTCCTCGGGAACCCCAATATCGATAAAAGCGCCGTCGTAGGCGGAAGCAGCAAGGCGGCCGTGCCCAGCAAGTTCCGGGAAAACTTGTGATTCAATGGAGACAACACCATCTTTCATCTCGTCGACGATCGACCGGTGCAGCCAATAAACACCCGCGTTGATCAAGCCTTCGCCGCCCTTGGATTTTGCGTCGAACTTCAACACCCGCTCGCCTTCGAGCGAGATGTGTCCGTAACGTGCGGTGTCCGCGACATGTCGCAATGCGATATGTGCGGTGGTTTCTTGGTTTGCTGTAAGGTCTAGTAAGTTGAAATCAAAATACGAATCACCGTTAAGCAGAAGAAAACGCTCGTCCAGAAGATTTCGCGCATAGCGCAGAGCACCTCCTGTCCCCGCTGGAGGTACGTCCGAGACGAAGTCGACCTGAACATTCGGGTTAGAATGCGAATGGAAATGCTGGCGATAGTGCGATTCGTGCGGTCCGACGAGAAGCACGATGTGTTCGACACCATGACGGGTTAGGTGCTTGAGGAGGTATTCAACGAATGGCTGACCTCCGACCTTCAACAATGGCTTTGGTGTATTGGCGGTCAATGCGCCGAGGCGCGTTCCCATTCCGCCCGCCAGAATGACGGCCTGTCTCAACATGGATCACCCCTCGGAATGGCGCGTTGCATTGGTGATAAGTAATGAGATAAATCTCCAAAATGCGATGTAAGTATGTCTTGGGTTTCTGGAGAATCTTTGGGCAGTTTCTCTTTC
>CAXGSZ010000010.1:0-16618 GCA_964012455.1 uncultured Alphaproteobacteria bacterium | reverse complement strand
AGGCCTCCCGCTTCTGGGCCGACTGACGTAACAGAAACGCCGGATGGAAGGTCGTCATTGCCGGGATCGGCTCGTCGAGCTCGTCACTTATGAAGTCGAACCATTTGCCGCGCAGCCGCATGATCCCCTCATTGCGATCGAGCATGGTCTTGGCCGCGCTACCACCCAGAAAGACCAGAACCTTAGGCCGCGCCAATTCAACATGACGCCGAACGAAGGGCAAACAGGCGGCGGTCTCCGCCGCCGTTGGACTTCTGTTCCCGGGTGGCCGCCAGAAGAGAATATTCGTGATGTAAGTCGAGCTCCGTTCCCGTCCGAGCGCCGCCAACATTCGATTCAGCAACTGGCCGCTTGCGCCCACAAACGGCAGTCCTTGACGATCTTCATCGACGCCGGGCGCCTCACCCACGAACATCAAATCGGCGCCCGGCTGGCCGTCCGCGAACACCGTATTCGTCGCGGTGAATTTCAGGGCGCATCCTTCGAAGCCCTCAAGCCTGGCTCGCAAATCTTCGACGCTTTGCGCTCCTGTCGCAACGGCGATCGCATCGCGAGCACCCTCTGCCGGCGCCAGGGTCGGTCCGCTCGCCTGGCGCGTCGACGCTTGCGCTCCTTCACGTGGGGCGGGCGCAGAAGCAGCGGGCGACGCGGCGGACCCCGTTTTCGCCAGCTTGGAGGCCACCGTATAACGATCGATGGGTCCGTCGTCGATCAATTCATCGACCCCCATCTCGACATGCCACCTGAGCGCCTCAAGCGGTAATACAGACGCCTCACTTCCTCTTTTCGCCGTCATGGCTGGCACACTCCTTTGTTCTAAGTGTCTACCAAATTCCGGCGCATTAATATAGAGATCGATCGTAGGAATAAGACGATTGCGGACGGAGTGAGGATTTCGATGCAACGCGATTCGATGGAAGTGGATGTGGTGATCGTTGGCGCCGGGCCTTCAGGCCTGGCAGCCGCCATTCGCCTCAAGCAACTCGCAGCCGAAGCCGGTCGCGAAATCGACGTGACGATTCTGGAAAAGGGCTCGGAAGTCGGGGCGCATATCCTTTCGGGTGCCGTGCTGGAACCGCGTGCGCTCAACGAACTGATCCCTGATTGGAAAGAGAAAGAAGCGCCGCTCAATACACCGGTGTCTGCCGAGAAATTTATGTTTTTGAGCGAATCCGGTGCCATTCCTTGCCCGACTTTCCTTTTGCCGCCGCCAATGAAAAACCACGGGAACTATATTATTAGTCTCGGCAATCTATGCCGGTGGCTCGGCGAGCAAGCCGAAGCGCTGGGTGTGGAAATTTACCCAGGATTCGCTGCTTCGGAGGTGCTCTACCACGAGGACGGCTCGGTGATGGGCGTGGCAACCGGTGATATGGGGATCACCCGAGAGGGCGAGCAGGGCCCGAACTATCAGCCGGGCATGGAATTGCATGCCAAATACACTTTCTTTGCCGAAGGCTGCCGCGGACACCTTGGCAAGCAGCTGATGGAGAAGTTCAACCTGCGGAACGGCGCCGAACCCCAAACCTATGGTATCGGTATCAAAGAGTTGTGGGAAGTCGAACCCGAGAAGCATCAGCAAGGCCTGGTGGTCCATACCGCCGGTTGGCCGATGCAGTCCGATACCTATGGTGGATCCTTTCTCTACCACCTCGATAACAATCAGGTAGCGGTCGGCTTCGTTGTCGGACTGGATTACCAAAACCCGTATCTCAGCCCATTCGAGGAGTTTCAGCGCTTCAAGACCCATCCGAAAATTCGCCCCACATTCGAGGGCGGCCGGCGCATCTCTTACGGCGCACGCGCACTGAACGAAGGTGGATTGCAGAGTCTGCCCAAGCTGACCTTCGCGGGCGGCGTACTGGTAGGTTGTGAAGCGGGCACCCTCAATACGCCGAAGATCAAGGGCAGTCATACCGCAATGAAGTCCGGCATGATTGCTGCCGAAGCCGCCTTTGCGGCGATCAGCGCCGACCGCGGCTCGGACGAGCTCACAGAATATACGGACGCGTTCCAGAAATCATGGGTATACGAGGAACTGAAGATCGCCCGGAACGTACGACCCGGTTTCAAATGGGGTCTGCTTGGTGGGACGCTCAACGCCGGCATTGATCAAGTTCTGTTACGCGGCAAGGCGCCATGGACGCTGTCCCATTGTCATGCGGATCATGAGACCACGGGGAAAGCCAAGGATCATAAGCCAATCGACTATCCGAAGCCGGACGGTGAGGTATCCTTCGATCGACTGACGAGCGTTTCCTTCTCCGCGACCAATCACGAGGAAGATCAACCGATCCATCTCACGCTCAAGGATGATCGCGTGCCAGTTGATGTAAACCTCGCGGAGTTTGCCGCACCCGAACAACGGTACTGTCCGGCCGGCGTCTACGAAATCCTCTATGACGACGATGGCTCGAATCCCCGTCTCCAGATCAATTCGCAGAACTGCGTCCACTGCAAGACCTGCGACATCAAGGACCCCACCCAGAACATCGTATGGGTAGTACCCGAAGGGGGCGGAGGACCGAACTACCCAAATATGTAGTGTATATCGCCGTACCGACCGAATCGGCTGTTGGCTAGAAGAGTTCTTTTCAACTATCTTCTTCCGTCTGATTGGGGTACATTGGCGATTAGATAATGGCGGCTGAAATCAACGGAAGAGACGTCGTTCTCCGACTTGCCAGACGTGGACTGCGCTGGCTGTTGGTCGGCGGTCTGCTGGCGTCGTCGGCCTGTGTCGCGGCCAGCAGCGACCCATCGCCAAAGCTTGCGGATGCCAGCCGGACATCGGTCGCCGTCGCAGAAGAACAGTACGATAAATCACACTTCGGCAGCTATCTCGCCGGCCGGTTTGCAGAAAAAAGCAGTGACCTCGTCGCCGCCGCCGATCTGATGAAGCGTGTGGTTGAGGATGATCCCGAAAACGAACACCTGCTGCGCCGCGCTTTCATTCTCTTTCTTGGCTCGGGACAATACGATACAGCACTGAAGTTCGCCGAGCTCCTGGCCGAACGTAAAGCCGGGACAACCGTTTCATTGCTGTTGCTGGCCGCGCGCAGTGTCAAGGCAGGACAATTCGAAGACGCCCAAAAATCACTGCAAGAGGTACCAACACAAGGTCTGGCCAAGTATAGCAGACCGATCGCAGCTGCTTGGATCGACGCCGGTCTAGAAGAATACACAGCCGCGGTAAAAAGCCTCGAGCCACTCTCCAAGGAAAGCGGTTTCGGAAGTCTGACCAATCTGCACCTCGCCCTGTTGCATGAGTTGGCCGGCAAGCCGGACGACGCGATGGCGCTCTATAACAAGGCGACGGAGGATATGGACAAGGCTCCACTGCGCATGGTCCGCGCGATGGGCGCTTTCCTTGAACGCCGTGGTGAGACCGTTCAGGCGCGACAGGTCTACGAGACATATCTCAAGGTCCATCCCACAAGCCACTTGATGACATCGGAAAAGAACCGCCTCGAAGCCGGTAACGGTCCGGCACCGATTGCTGTTGATGCCGCCGCCGGATTTGCGGAGGGTATGTTCAACCTGGCCTCCGCGCTTCCGTTGAGACGCGCCGGCGTGGCCGCGTTGCTCTACGTCCGATTGGCGACCTATTTAAAACCTGAGTTTCCAGTCGCGCAACTGCTGATGGGCGACATCCTCGACCAAAGCGACCGACACGCCGATTCAATCGCGATCTACCAGAACATCGCTCTGGACTCGCCATACAGCTGGCTCGCGCGCTTGAAAATGGCGGCGAACTTAGACCACATCGACCGTATCGATGAGGCCAAAGCGCTCTTGGAGAAAATGGCCGAAGAGCGGCCTACAGAGATTGAACCACTTGTCCGGCTCGGCACTTTCTTGCGTGTCCGCGAGAATTTTGCGGGTGCGGAACAGGCCTACAATCGCGCCTTCCAGCGGCTGCCTGAAGTTACGCCAAACTATTGGTCGCTGTATTACTATCGTGGAATTTCACGCGAACGGCAGAAAAAGTGGAGCGAGGCCGAAAGGGACTTCCTCAAGGCCCTCGAACTCAACCCAGATCAGCCTTACGTTCTGAATTATCTCGGATATTCATGGGTCGATCAGGGCGTCCACCTGGACCGTGCAAAAGCGATGATCGAACGCGCAGTCGAACAGCGACGCGATGACGGGTACATTGTCGACAGTATGGGATGGGTGCTCTATCAGCTCGGCGCCTATGGTAAAGCGGTACAGCATCTTGAGCGCGCCGTCGAACTGCGTCCGCTCGATCCAATCATCAGCGATCACCTTGGTGATGCCTATTGGCGCGTCGGACGTCGACAGGAAGCTCGCTTCCAGTGGCGCCGAGCCTTGAGCCTGGATCCCGAAAAAAAAGAAATTGGCAAAATCGAGACAAAAATCGAAAACGGATTGGCGCCGTCCGAAAAGAAGTCAGGTTCCGGCGGATGAGTGCCGATGCTCCAAGAACCATCAAGGTTAACGCAGCGGCGAAGATCAACCTCTATCTCCATGTTGTCGGTCGCCGCGCCACCGGATATCACGAACTTGATTCGCTCATCGCCTTTACGGATGTCTTCGATACTTTGACGCTCGCGCCGGCGGACGAATTGTCGCTGGAGATTGCCGGGATATTCGCACCGAGCCTGCCCGCCTCTCAAGACAACCTTGTCTTGCGGGCCGCCCGGGCGCTGGGCGAAGCCACAGGTGTAGAACCGCTTGCGAGAATCACGCTCTCCAAGGAGTTACCTGTTGCCGCAGGCCTTGGCAGCGGCTCGGCCGACGCCGCGGCAGCCCTACGGGGTCTCGTCCAGCTGTGGAACGTTGATGCAACCACAGTCGACCTCAAGGAGGTTGGGCTTGGTCTGGGCACTGATATTCCTGCCTGCTTGGTCAGCGATACGGTCCATGTCGGCGGTGTGGGAGAAATCCTGCAGCCGGGTCCCAAACTTCCCAACGCCGGCATTGTCCTAGTCAACCCCGGCGTCACATTGGCAACGCCCTCCGTTTTCCAGGCACGCCGCGGCGGCTTTTCGCCAGAAATGCCCATGATGAAGCCACCGCGGTCCTTTGCAGATTTCGTCCAGGAACTGAAGGACCGTAGCAACGATCTCACGGAACCCGCACTTCGTCTGGCACCGGTTGTCCGTGAAGTTCTGACCGCGCTGGAGGGCGCCCCCGCCTGCCGTTTGGCACGCCTGTCCGGCAGCGGAGCCACGTGCTTCGGTCTCTTCGATAATCCCGCCGCTGCTGCGGAAGCGGCCGCTACGCTTGAATTTGACGAGTGGTGGGTCCGCGCAACCCGGTTCCGCACGAGTGGGCAATAAATGACGATGCGACAACACGGATGCGCGTGGTCGTCTCAGCCAACCGCATGAGCGGCCCGAGTGGCCAATGCTGCGGTCTCAAAAGAGGATCGGAAATCGTCGGAGCGCTTGAGTCGTCCATTTGAGACTGCGGCTTGAAAGTCGATATCGACCAGATTGTCTGCCTCGGGAAATGTGCGGGAGGGCCGAACCTTCATATCGGCGGCAAAGAGTTCAAGACCGGCCTATCGCCGGACGATGTCCCAGGCCTGCTTGATGAGTTCGACCGGCGCGCCAGCCGCGACGATCAAAGCGCGCTACTGTATCCCAGAGCCGTGTCGAACCGTTCTTCCGGCTGCGCTCACCCCATCAAGAAGACACCTTTACCCGTGGTCTGAGTATCGAACAGTTCGTAGGCTTCGACCGCCTCATCAAGCGTGAACTCGTGTGTGAACAGGGCATCGACATTGACGCCCCGCTCGGCAACAAATTCGGCACAGTCAGCCTGCCCGTTCTTGCTGAAGGTCCAGGATCCGACAACCGTCACCTGACGGCGGAGCATGTCGTTGGATACGTCAATCGTGACGTCACCCCCCTCGCCGACGAAGCAAGCCGTGCCCCAGGTTCGCACGCATTGCACGGCTGCGCGACGCGCCTCGGAGCTTGAGCTGCAATCAACGGATTTATGCGCCCCCTCGCCATGGGTCAGATCGCGGATCGCCTCCGCGACGTCATTCTTTCCCGGATCGATCACTTCATCGGCCCCAAACTTCTTGGCGAGCTCCAGGCGTTCATCACCAATGTCGAGGGCGATTACCCGCGCGCCCATCGCCTTGGCGAGTTGCGTCGCGCTCAATCCGACAGGGCCTTGCCCGAAAATCGCAATGGTTTCGTCACCGGCAAGATCGAGCCGCTTTAGGGCACCGTAAGCGGTTCCCGTGCCGCAGGAGATCGCCGCCCCCGTCTTGTATGATAATGCGTCCGGCAGTTTCACCAATGTGTGGGCCGGCACTTTCATATATTTGGCGTGCGCCCCGTGCCCCGTGGCGCCGTAAACCGTCGCCCCATCGAGACAGAGCTGAGACCAGCCGTCCCGGCAATGCTTGCAGACCCCGCAGCCGCTGTAGTGGTGATCCATCACCCGGTCGCCTACCTTCGCGAGCGCTTCCGGCACACCTTCGCCAACGGCCGCAACGACGCCGCAAGGTTCGTGTCCCGCGACTAGGGGGGACCCATCACCCACCAGGCCAAGCGCTGCCGCACCGCCCTTGGCGCGGTACATCTTCAAGTCGCTGCCGCACATACCGGACGCTTTGATTTCGATCACGGCCTCGCTGGGACCCGGCGTTGGGTCGGGAAACTCCATGAAATCGATCTTGCGATCACCCAAAAATACTACGGCCTTCATCGCTGCCTCTCCCGAGTCATTCCGCCTGCCGATTAAAAAAGACGGTAAGTGCGCAAAGCCGCCCGGCAAGCGTGGCCGCCCCCTTGCGGGACGGCTCCGGCGGTTTTATGTTCCGCCTCGGATTGGGGCGTGGCCAAGCGGTAAGGCACCGGTTTTTGGTATCGGCATTCGCAGGTTCGAATCCTGCCGCCCCAGCCATTCCTCGCGACTTCTAGTAACTCCGGCTAAGCCGCAGCACCCAGTCGCGATTTGGCGTCCTTCTTTATCATATCCGCGCCCTTCTCTGCGATCATGATCGTCGGTGCGTTGGTGTTAGTCGACGTCACCGCCGGCATGACGGAGGCGTCGACCACGCGAAGTCCCTCCATACCGTGCACCTTCAATCTATCGTTAACAACGGCCAGAGGGTCATTACCCATTTTGCAGGAGCATGTTGCGTGAAAAACGGTCGATCCCATCTCGCGCGCATAGGCGAGCAGTTCATCGTCACTCTGAACATCAGGCCCGGGAAACGTTTCCGCCACCAAATATTGCTTCAACGGCGGCGTATTGAACCAGTCCCGCACCGTCCGTAATCCCGCTATAACGGTGCGGCGGTCCCGGTCCTCAGCCATGTAATTCGGGTTAATGACCGGCTGTTCGCGGGGATCGGCTGACGCCGCTTCGACATGGCCGCGGCTCTCCGGCCGCATCTGCCAGACGCCGGACGTCATCCCCGGTTTCCTGTCCAAAACCCGTTTGGGGCCAAGGGCGAAACTCGCCGACGAAAACAGCGCCTGGGCATCCGGCGTCGCCGATTCCGGAAGCACTTTCACCGACGCAGCCAAAAGAGACGCGGCGTAGGTCAACATACCTGTGCCATTGAACGCGTACTTCATCAATTCACCAGCAAAACGGATGCCGCGGGAGCGTTCGTTCAGCGTTGCGATATTCTGTACTTCGGCCTGAACCCGGACGATAAAATGATCCTGAAAATTCTTGCCGACCCCTTGCAGTGCATGCTGCGTGTCGATCCCAATCCCACCCAGATGATCCGGGTCACCGATGCCGGACAACTGCAGAATATGGGGCGACCCAATTGCGCCACCGGATAGGATCACTTCGCCGCTCGCATCCGCGCGCTCCACTGCGCCGCCACGTGAAAATTCGACGCCAACCGCGCGCTTACCGTCGAGGACGAGACGATAGACCAAGGTATTCGTGACGACCTGCAAATTCGGCCGGCGCATCGCCGGGCGCAGATAGGAGCGTGCGGCGCTGGCGCGGAATCGCCCGCCGCGTGTCTGTTGCACCCAGCCGATATGTTCTCCGAGACCATGCGGCAAGTTGTTCAGGTCCTTCCGGTAGGCCCAGCCCATCCGCTCACCGGCCTCGATAGCGGCTTCGCACAATGCAGGCTTGTCCCGATTTTGCGACGTGAAGAGCGGGCCGCCCTTCGCATGCACGTCGTCGGCAGGGCCTTCCCAGTTTTCCGCCTTCCGGAAATAAGGAAAGGTACCGGCGGCGTCCCAACCCCGGTTTCCCAGCTGCGCCCAATGGTCGTAATCCTCCGGTTGGGAGCGGATATAGATCATGCCGTTGATCGAACTCGACCCGCCCAAGACGCGTCCCCGGGGATACGGAATTTCCCGTCCGTTCAAACCGGAGTCCTTGTCCGCCGTAAATCCCCAGGTCACCTTTGGATGGTCCATGATCTTCATGTAACCAGCGGGGATATGGATGTACGGATTGGTGTCCTTGCCGCCCGCCTCCAGCAGAAGGACGCGCACGTTCGGGTTCTCCGTCAATCGGTTGGCGAGCACACAACCGGCCGAACCGGCACCGACAATCACATAATCCGCTTGCATGGCATCTTCCCTCGCGACCGTGTTTGCGCGCTGATCCCTACATGAGATGGAATTCCATCACATGTTGAGAAATCGTATTTCAAAGCATTTCGGGAACAACTGGCACCTGGCCTTTCGGGTGACCGATAGACAGACCACCGGAACGCGATCCACGTCACCCCCGACGCAGTTTCGGGTCGAGCACGTCCCGCAGGGCGTCTCCCCAGACGAAAAAACCAAAGACGGCGAGCGTAATGGCAACGCCAGGGAACACGGCGGTCCAGTACACACCGGTCATGGATTCTTCCGTCCCGCCCTGCAACATGAGACCCCAGGCAGGGATTGGTTCGTTGACGCCGAGGCCGAGAAATGAGAGCGCCGCCTCGGCCAGAATGGCGCCGCCGACGGCTGCCGTGAAGATGATCAAATACGACGCCATTACGCTCGGCAGCATGTGCCGGAGGATGATGCGCACATGGCCAAACCCCAGCGAGATCGCCGCATCGACATAAGGTACCCGGCGAACCTGAAGGGCGCTCGCACGTATGATCCGCGTGCTATCGGGCACGATCGAGAATGAAATCGCGAAGATCACGAAGTGGATCTCGTTCCCGAAGGTCGCAACGATTGCCATCACCATGATTAACGGCGGAAACGCCATGAAGAGATCGACGAACCGCATGAAAATAAGGTCGAATGTACCGCCGAAGTAGCCGCTCGCAAGCCCAAGGATGAGACCCGTCGTCGCTCCGAGGAGGGCACTGACGATCCCAATGAACAGCGCCGTTCTTGAACCATGTATGATCCGGCTCAGGATATCGCGGCCAAATCGATCGGTACCAAGCCAATGCTCTGCACTCGGCGCCTGCAGGAAGCGTTCGTAGTTGTTTTCTAGAGGATCATAGGGAGACACGACGTCGGCGAAGACCGCCATCAGGATCATCACAAGAATTATCGCCGCCCCAAACGTGCCGAGCTTCTTTTGCTTCGCCAAACGGTAAAGCTGCGTCGCCACGCCGTCCCGTCGGGCTTCATCTACCAACCCAGCACTTATTCCAACACTCTCGCGATCCGACACGACAACGGGCTCCTATAAATAACGGATACGTGGATCGAGCCACGCATAGAGCATGTCGACGACAAAATTGGTCACAACGAAGATCAGTGCGAACAACATGACGAGTGTCTGAGTCGAAGTGAAATCGTGGTTATCGATCGATACAACAAACCATTTGCCAATGCCGTTCAGGTTGAAGACCTGCTCGGTGACAACGAGGCCACTCATCAGCGCAGCAAATTCCATACCGAGGATCGTGACGACCGGTAGCAACGCATTCCTCAGCGC
The DNA here is from genome assembly GCA_964012455.1 of uncultured Alphaproteobacteria bacterium. Lineage (GTDB taxonomy): Bacteria > Pseudomonadota > Alphaproteobacteria > UBA8366 > UBA8366 > UBA6544. The sequence goes on along the minus strand of CAXGSZ010000010.1, from coordinate 6,754 downwards.
ATGACGCCGTGTCACGATCTTCTCGAGTACACCCTTCGCGCGAGCGGTCCGAACGTAATCCTCGTGGAGAATTTCCAGCAACGCCGACCGCGTCCACCGCGTCAAGGACGCTGAAAACCGGTAGCCGACGGCCAGTGCTGGCCAAATCAGCTGTTCGAGATTGCCGATAGGATCGTCGAAGAACGGCGTGTATTCGAGGGGCGGCATCCATGGCTGGTCGAAGAAGACATGGGTCGAGACCAAGAGGCCGACAATGATCATAATGCCGAACCAGAAAGATGGCACGGCAATGCCCACGACGCTGAACGAACGGACCAAATAGTCGAGCCAGGTATCCTGCCGCAGAGCCGCAACAATGCCCAAGGGAATGCCGATTATGATCGAGACGAACATCGCCATCAGCGTGAGCTGGATAGTTAACGGGAAACGCTGCCCCAGCTCATCAACGATCGGATGTTTGGACCACATGGAAACGCCGAAATCGAGCGTCACCACCCCGGCGATAAAGCGCCCGAACTGGACGGACAATGGTTTGTTCAGATCGTTTTGTTCGCGGCAAATTTCGACCGCTTCCGTGTCGTAAGTTCCACCCTCGACTCCCCCGAAGCGCACTTCGCAGATGTCGCCCGGCACGATCCGCAAGAGGAAGAACACAAGCACCGCTGCCCCGAGCAAGGTCGGAAACATCAAGAGCACGCGCTTGATGGTATGCCGCAACACCGCGGTCTACGGGTTTCCGGAACTCAACAATTGCTTGTCCTGGCTCAGTTCCAGGGGGGCGGCGCGTTCCAGCGGCCCCAATAGGTAGTCTCGCTGGTCGGCATACGGCTGGTTGGGCCGAACTTGCCGCGCGGATAACCAAGCGGAATACAACAGTGGAATTGAATCTCCTCCGGCACACCGAACATCGCGTTCACCCGATCCGTAACTTCCGGATGAAGTGTTGTCAGCACACTGCCAATGCCAAGCGACCGAGCCGCGAGCAACAAGTTCTGGACGCCGGGAAAGGTCGATGCGGCGGCCACGCCCGAAGCCGCGGAATAGGCAAGGATCACGGCGGGCGCATTTACCATTTCATCCGCAAGAAGTGCCGCAAGACGGTATTGCGACCCTTCGGGAATATCGGCCTTACTGGTCCAGCCGTATGCATCACGTCGCTTCGCCCACCACGCTTCATGATAGAGTTTTCCGAAGGCCTCGATATCGGCACGGTCGCGGATTACGAGATACCGCGCTGGCTGGACATTGCCCCCGTTCGGTGCCTTCGACGCGGCGTCCAGGATGATCTTCAGTTGTGCGTCAGTTATCGGGCGATTCGGATCGAGTCGTCGCGTGGCGCGTTGGCTGAACATCGCTTCACCTATCGGCATCGAAAGTTCCGCGGGTGGATCGAGGCGAACCATATCCATTGTACCGTTCCTTCAAGTTAAATCTCGAGACGGTCAGTGACCTGTGTCCCGCTTATTCGCAATGGTGTGGCATCGCTTCGAAGAGGCAAGCGCAATTTGCCCCCAGCGGCAATATGCGCCACATAACCCGTATCGGAGAATTTAGCCGGAATAGTTAGGACGTCGATGCTTAAGGACAGTTACGGCAACAAACTCGGCACGGGATCACAATCAGCGCGTGATTCTTATATCGACGGCGTCGAAGGATTCCTCTCTGCCCGGCCGGGTACCGAAGATGCGTTCCGAGACGCCGCGCAGGCCGATGAGACCTTTGCATTGGCCCACGTGGGCATCGCGCGGTGTCGCCTACTGATGGGTGACGGGGCCGGGGCGAAGGAAGCGATGGCATTGGCGCGAACCGGTCTCCCTGGCCTTAGTGAGCGCGAGGCAGCGCATGTCGATGCAATCGGCCGGATCGTCGATGGCGACGGACCAGGCGCCTATAAAGCAATACGAACGCATGTCGTGGAATACCCCCGCGATGTCATGATCGCACAAACCTGCACCAGCGTCTTCGGTATGATCGGCTTCAGCGGTCGCGAAGGGCGGGAAGCAGAGCAACTCGCCTACACAACGATGCTAGCACCCGCTTATGGAAATGACTGGTGGTTCCTCGGCATGCATGCTTTCGCACAGGGCGAGGTTGGTCAACTCGACGTGGCACGTGACACCATCGAGCGCGCGCTTGAAGGCAACCCTCGGAGTGCGCACAACGCGCATGTCAGCGCAGACATTTTTTACGAGGCCGGTGACAACGGAGCCGGATACCGGTTCCTGAAGGATTGGTGGTCCGACTATCAAAAAGGGGGTGCGATTCACGGTCATATATCATGGCACGTTGCCCTGTGGGCATTAGCAAATGGAGATCCGGAAGCTGCCTGGCAGATCGTCAACGACTATTGCAAGCCGGGTGGCTCCGAAGGACCGCCGCTCAACATTCTTACTGACACAGTATCAATTCTGCATCGCGCCGCGCTCGCTGGTATTCCGATCGCTCCGGAGCGCTGGCAGGAAATCAGTGAGTATGCAGCCGCCAAGTTTCCGAACTCGGGCCTTGCCTTTGCAGACATCCATGCCGCCCTGGCGCATTGCATGGCGGGCAACGACGACGCTTACGAAACGTTGACTCGTCAGGCCGCCGGCCCGGCGGCGGACATCGTATCGACCGTCTGGGACGGCTTCCACGCCTTTGCTGCCGAAGACTGGGATGGCGCGGAAGTGCATTTAGGCGCGGCGATGTCCACCCATGAACGCCTCGGCGGCAGCCGGGCACAGCGTGACCTCCTGGAGTTCAGCCTCGCCCACGCCATGCAGCAGCGGGGGAAGCAACAAGATGCGGCGCGCCTGATCGCCATGCGCCGCCCACGCCAGACCGAGCTCGCGAACATCTGAAAAGCGGCTCCATTACCGAGAGTTCCGTGTCGCGTTATGAGATTTTGAGCGCCAAACCAATGGATCGAGAGGAAGTGCATCATGTTGATCGGGAAACCGGGACCTCTGAAGAGCGGAATTTGCACGGCGGATGAAACCAGCATCACGGTACGCGGCCAGGACCTGTGCAATGAACAGATGGGCGTTCTGACCTCAACGGAGTTTTTCCTTCTGCACCTGACAGGCAAACAGGCAACGCCGGACCAAGTCTTCTTCCTCGATGCGATGCTGGTAGGACTTGCTGAGCACGGCATGGTGCCCTGCGTCCAGGCAGCACGAATGACATTCGCGGCGGCCCCGGAAGCGCTACAGGGCGCCGTGGCCGCGGGCATCAACGGTGCGGGATCGGTCATTCTCGGCGCGGCGGAGAATGTAGGCAAATTGCTGGTCCGCGGCGTTACCGAAATGGAGGGAAACGGCGAATGCGCGGCGGAGGCCGCAGAGCGAATTGCCGGGGAACTCCGTGCCACCCGCAAACCCGTCCCCGGCTTCGGCCATCCCCTCCATAGGCCGGACGATCCGCGGGCCACGCGCCTGTTGGAGCTGGCGCATGAACGCCATGTAGTCGGCCGCCATACCACTTTCCTCGAAGCGCTGTCACCCGCCGTCGACGCTGCCTGGGAACGGCACCTGCCGATCAACATCAACGGCACGATCGCCTCGATTATGCTGGATCTCGACTTCCCGATGCAGGCGTTGCGGGGCGTCCCAATTCTCGCCCGCACCATCGGATTGCTCGGCCACCTTTATGAAGAGACGCAACGTCCGATGGGCTTTCTCCTTTCCCATCACGCGGAAGCCAAAGTCGAATACGACGGTGGGTAGCCTCCAACTGGTGCGCTAACGGACGTGGTGACCTTGTCGCAATAGATGCGCCACACCATTCGACTCGTTAATGGACGGTCCCTCGCCGAATATCCGTTCCTTGGATTGAGAGAACAGCTCACGATTCGCCCCGAGAGGTGCCATTTGCCGAGCAATATCCATCGCCTTGTCCATCAGTCCATCGAAATCGGCGGTATCCCGCACAAAACCCGCGGTCTTTGCCTCCGGTCCCGTCCATCTTCGCGCCAATTGCACGGTGTCAAAAAACGCGCTGCCGGACATCTTGTGACGGAATAGCGCCAGTTCCGCGTCCGGTATAGCCATCCCGATCTGAATTTCGTTGGCGCAGAGATATCCCCGGTCGGCCCGCATCAAACGTACGTCGTGGCTGAGGGCCAACATGAATCCAGCGCCAAATCCGTGCCCGTTGACCGCGCAGATCGTCGGCATGGGAAATGTGATCAGGCGGCTCATAAGGGCGAAGAACTCATCACCGAAGACCGATTTGTCACCCCCGTCACCGTCTCCGTCACCGCGGCGCCAATCGAGATCAAGCCCATTGGAAAAGAATTTCGGATCGCTCGACGCGGAAATCATCGCGGCCGGCCCTTCGGATCCCACGACCTCATCGAGCCTAGCGTCAAAAGCGCGGACAAAGTTCGTGTTCCATCGATTCTCACCGGAATCCATGGTCAGGATGAACACGTCTTCTTCCCGTTCGAGATTGATCATCATCGCCTCGTTTTTCATCTGCCGCCGTCAGATTGTCGAATTGCAGCGCGGCCGCCAAGTACCGGTTCCCCAGAACTGGTCGACTGGAGGGCTTCCGCACCATATCGATTATATAGGCCGGTCGCACAAAGTCGCGACAGCGGTGATTCGGACGGAGACAAAATGGCGGCGAAAGACAATGCGTATTGCGTGAATGTCGATGAGGCATCGACGTTTTCGTCGACGGCATGGGTCAACCGGGAGCTGATGGCGACCGGCGGCGCGATTGTCCATTTGAATTGCTACGAGCCGAGCCCGATCACGCCAATGCATAAACATCCGGAAGAAGACGAGGCTCTTTACATCGTCGAGGGTGCGGGGTTCATTCGTTTCGAAACGAAGGACGACCTGCCGTTCACAGCTGGCGATCTCGTCTGCCTTCCCGGCGAACAGTATCACAGCATTCACGCCGGGTCCGATGGGCGAATGAGACTGCTCTATTTCATGAAACCCGGCTACTAGAGCGCGCGGTGCCTTGGGCCCCCAACCGTTTCCCGAAATCAAGCGGCGGGCGGGCGAACGCGAGCAGGAAGGCTAGGGCCGCGGCTCGGGACCGGCTCGTCACGCAGAGAAACCCTTCGGATTTGACCGATTCATACTATCCTATGTGTACAGCCATTCTCGAAGGGGAGAACCAAAATGCCGCACGTACCGCCGACCGGCCCCGAATCACTGCCCAATACGCAACGCGTCCGAGCTCATTGCCCGGAACTGTTGGAAGGCCTCAACGCGTATTACGAAAAGATCTGGCTGAGCGACCGGGTCGACGCCGGAATCAAAGAATTGGTCCGGATTCATTGTGCGACGATAAACGCGTGCCGCTATTGACTGAACTATCGCTATGCCGCGGGTCGGCATAATGGTATGACCGAAGAAAAACTGGCGGAGGTCGCGAACCCGGACCATCCCGTATTCACCCCACGCGAACGTGCGGCGATGCGCTTCGCCGGCGTGATGTCGCGAAATGAAATCGACAAAGGTGCGGCCATTTTCGATGAGATGCGTGAGTTTTTCGATGACGCGCAGATCGTCGAAATTGGCTTCGCCATCGCGACCCTGCATGGCATGAATATCTTCAACAATATGTTCGACATCGAACCGGAGGATCATGCCATGGTCAGCATGACCGGTATGCCCGCCGATGAAGCCGCGGAGTAAGGAGGCAACGATGCCAAAGGCCCTCACCGAAGAAGCCATCGAAGGACTGCAGCGCGACGGATTTCATTTTCCGATTCCGGCCGTCTCGGAGAGCGAAGCCACGAGCTATCGCCAACAGCTTGAGGCGTTTGAAGCGGCGAACGGAGGGGAATTGAAGGGCGCACACCGCTTCAAGACCCATCTGCTTTTCAAATGGCTCGCTGACCTCGTCCGCGCACCGAATATCCTGGACCCGGTCGAAGACTTAATCGGACCGAATATTCTGTGCTGGACAACGCATTGGTTCATCAAAGAAGCAAACAGTCCAAGCTATGTCTCCTGGCATCAGGATAACAACTACTGGGGTCTCGACACCAAGAAACTGGTGAGCGTCTGGATAGCCTTGTCGCCGGCAAGATTGGCGAGCGGCTGCATGCGCATGCTTCCGGGCAGCCATCTGGAGCCGGTAATGCCACATGTCGACACTCGTGCCGAGCATAACATGCTGACCCGCGGCCAGACGATCATGGATATCGACGAGAGCCGCGCCGTCGACATTGAATTGAAGACGGGTGAGGCCGCCCTGTTCGACTATTCGATTGCGCATGCATCGCCACCCAACCAAACCGACGACCGCCGGATCGCCATCGTGCTCCGCTACATTCCGCCCGAGACGAAGCAGCTCCTGGCAGACTGGGACAGCGCGGCGCTGGTGCGCGGAGAGGATCGATATGGCAACTTCGAGCACGAGCCGGAACCTGTGCAGGATATGGACCCGGTCGCTGTCGCCTTTCATCGCAAGGCCGAAGAAATGCAGCGCCAGGTGTATTTCAAGGATACGGAATGGCAGAACGAACGAGTATCCGCCGAGGGCGTTGAATCACCCTATTGATGGCGCGGCGGCCCATATCATTAATGAGACGTTCCGTCGAACGGAACCGTTTTCCAAAGTTAATGTCAGGACCGTTTCGCCATCAACATTATCCGTATAATTCTCGCCAGTCGCCGATTTCCTCGCAGCTGGCATCGGTCTAGAATTTTGGTTCAACCTGATCCTGACTATTTTCTTCTTTGTTCCGGGTATAATTCACGCTTTGTGGCTCGTTGTGGAGAACTCTAGCGAGAGCGGCGGCGGCTGAAAC
>CAXGSZ010000009.1:0-17131 GCA_964012455.1 uncultured Alphaproteobacteria bacterium | reverse complement strand
GATGCAGGCGAATGGTCCGCCGACGGCTTGGGCCGGACGCGACATAGGGATCGTTGTCGTCGATCGTCGTGCGGAGCCGCGGTCGCGACGCCGAGAGGGTAGCTCGACGCGACGTTGTTTCCTCGATATCAACGGCACCATCGTCGCCGAACTGGACGCCGTAGATCGTCTCGGCGATTTCTCGCGAGACGAGATCGTTATCGACATCTCGGTGGACATCCTCCGGGTCGCGGCGGAGCGGGTCTCCGTAGCCGCCGCCTGCGGCCGATTGCAGAATAACAGTATCGCCCTCCGTCAGCGGGTGCCCGCCCACTTTGCCGGGAGAGGCGAAGTGATGCTCAGTCATATCTGCATTGATGACGTAACTGCCGACGGGAGCACCGGTCTCGCCGCCATGAACCCCAAAGGGTGGCATGATGGCGCCGTCCGACAACAGCGAATAGGCGGCCGTTCCGCGGGTGAGGCGCAGAGCCCGCCGCATGCCGAGGCCGCCGCGTCGCTCGCCCGGTCCCCCTGAATCGAGACCAAGCTGCGTCCACTCGATGTGCAGCGGAAACCGGCTTTCCAGCACTTCAGTCGGCTGTACGGTGGTCAGGTCGCCCCAATCGATTGCAGCCATCGCGCTTGGGCCATCGGCTTCGAGGAACCCGCCGTTGCCGCCGCACGCCCATTCGTAATGCACGAATTCCGCATTGGTGGCCGGGTCAATCCCGCCGATCAGGTTGTGGAACGACGTGCGGTGAATGTCCGCGGAGACGAGTTCGGGGCAGGCACGGGAAAGGGCACCGAGCATTGTTGCGATTACGCGTTTTCGGATTTCGCCGTGAGAGCCGGCGGGCGCCGGATGGCCGACATTGACGATAGTACGCTCCGGAGCCACAACTCTGACCGGCCGGAAAGATCCGTGATTGAGCGCGTGGGCCGGGTCGAGCGTCGACTTGAGCGCGATGTAGACCGAGGCGGCCGTGACCGCGAGCGTCGAGTTGACTGGCGCCGGTACCTGGGGCGACGCGCCCGTCAGGTCCGCCGTCATTTCTTCTCCGTCGATCGTCAAGTTCAACGGCAGAAGCAACGGCTCAAAACCTTTCGCACTAAAAGTCTCCAGGTAATCCTCGTAGTAGTACTCGCCGTCGGGCAGTGCAGCGATATTCGCGCGCATGCGGGCCTCGGACCGCGCGAGATTAAGCTCAACGCAATCGAGCAACACCTGAATAGAATAGCGCGCCGTCAGTTCGCGTAGGCGTCGCTCGGCGGTTCTGCAGGCGGCGAGACTCGAATTGAAATCGCCTAACCGCTCCTCGCGCACCCGCATATTGGAGAGCAAGACTTCCATCAGCGGTTTGTTGATCTCGCCGCGTTCGACGATTTTGACCGGCGGAATCCGCATACCCTCTTGGTAAATCTCCGTCGCAGTGCCGGACATCGAACCCGGAACCGCGCCACCGACATCGGCCCAGTGTTCGCGCACGGCTGGAAAGAATACCAACTCGCCGTCTTCGAAAACGGGATAAATGATCGTGACGTCGTTGAGGTGGGTGCCGCCGCGATACGGGTCGTTCATCAAAATGATGTCACCCGGCTCGAGGTCGCCGCCTAATTCGTCGAGCGCGCTTTCGACGGACCAGGGCAGCGGCACCACATGTGAGCCGATGTCTTCGGATTGCGCCACCACCTGGCCCTTGGCGTCGAACAGGCCGCACGAGAAATCTCGTGCCTCATAGATCGCGACGGATCGTGCCGTGCGGAACACGGTGGCCCGCATTTCGCGGACAACGGAAATCAATCCCTCGGTGACCACCTCCAGCGTGATCGGGTCGATTTCAGCCATGGCCGTTCCTTTTCAGAACGAGGATGCCCCGTCTGTCGAGCGTAGCGGAAAATTGCGGTGGCACCACCGTGGTCGCGCCCTCTTCCTCAATGATGGCCGGCCCTTCTATCGTGAGATCGGCAGGGAGCCGGTCGCGCTGCAGGATTGGAGTGTCAATGAAGGCGCCGTCGAACGAAATTTGGCGGGTTGCGCTAGGTGTTGCGTCGCCAGTATCCGGGCGTTCCGGCAATGCGATCGGCGCCGATCCACCAAATCCGACAACGCGGAAGGAAACGATTTCTGACGGCGCCGTGTCGCTCTGCGCGTAGCGCTCCTCATAGACCGCCTGGAACGCTTCGGCGATCTCTTCAATGTTCGCCGGCGTCTCCGGCATTTCCGTCGTGAGTTCGAAGGCTTGCCCGACGAACCGCATGTCGAGGAATACCTGGAGGCGAATGTCGTCGTCTGCGAACCCATCGCTTCGCAGCCTTGCGCGCGCTTCTTCCCGCAAGGGTGCGATGATCCCCTGCAGGTCTTCGAGCGTGGTCTCGGCAAGCCTGGTGAGCCGTGTTCGCGTGATGTCGTATCGCGTGTCCGCCGTTAGGAGACCGTATGCGGAAAACGCTCCCGGCATCGGTGGGATGACGATTTCGGTGATACCCAGCTCTTCAGCGATTTCGGCGGCATGTAGCGGGCCGGCACCGCCATAGGCGAAGAGTGTGAAGTCGCGGGGATCGAGGCCGCGCATCACGGAGATTTCCTTGACGGTCGCGGTCATCCGTGCGACAGCGAGCCGCACGATACCTTCGGCTGTTCGCTCCGCCGTCAATCCCAGCTCATCGCCGAGCGTTGTTACGGCGGCCCGCGCTGCGCCCTCGTCGAGTTCGATTTCACCGCCGAGCGCCAGGTCCGGCCGAAACCTGCCGAGAACGACATTGGCATCGGTAACCGTGGGCTCCGTCCCGCCGCGTCCGTAGCAGGCGGGGCCGGGCAGGGCGCCCGCCGAGCGCGGCCCGACATTCAGGAACTTGCCGGGATCGAGATAGGCGATCGAACCGCCACCGGCACCAACTGTCTTAATCTCGATTTGCGGTGCTCGATTGGGCCACATGCCGACATGACCTTCCGTGGTCATGCCATAGGCGTAATTCCGGATGAGGCAGGCGTCCGTACTGGTGCCGCCCATATCGTAGGTGATGATGTTCGGCTGTTCGAGAAGGCGTGCAATGCCGACCGACGCAGTGACCCCGCCCGCCGGGCCAGAAAGCATCGCGTTAACCGGCTCAGCCGCCATTGCGGCTGCACTCCACGTGCCGCCATTTGAGCCCATGATGCGAAGCGGAGCGTTGATATTTTCATCGGTCAGGCTATTCGCCAACCGGTCGAGATACTGCGAGACCTTCGGTCCGACATAAGCATTGAGCGCAGTCGTTGAAAAACGCTCGAACTCCCGGTACTCCGGTAAAATATCCGAGGACACGGAAACCGGGACGCCCGGTATCGCCTCGTTGACGATTTTTGCCGCTCGGCGCTCGTGTTCCGGATTGGCGTATGAGTGCAGGAAGCAAACCGCGATGGCCTCGACGGCCATCTCGGACAGCCGTTTTGCCGCCATGGCAACTTGGGCAGCATCGAGTGGTTTGTGAACCTCGCCACTCGCCGTCATGCGTTCATCGACCTCAAGGATGCGGGCACGAGGCACCAGTGGCGGCGGTCTAACGGCCTTAATGTTATAGAGCGTCGTCCGGTTGCCGCGTCCGACAACAAGCACGTCGCGAAACCCGCGCGTCGTGATCACGCCGAGCTTCGCGCCGTTCATCTCGAGGGCAGTGTTCGTCGCCACCGTCATGCCGTGCGCGATGTCGGCGATCGCATCGGGTGCCGCTCCCGTGCGACCTATCGCGTTCATCACCCCGTCTGCGTAAGTGGGTGGTGTCGTCGGTGTCTTGAGAGACCGCAATTCACCGGTGCGCGAATCCCGCACCACCAGATCGGTAAAGGTCCCGCCGACATCGATCCCAAGTGTAATCATGACGGGAGCAAGAATGGTGTGCAGAGAGGCGGGTTCAAGCGGCGTTTCTCCGCTCCGCATCGCGCCGTTCGACTGAATTGATTTCGTCGGAGACGGTCGTCCGCTGTAGGTCCCGGCGTGCGTTCAGATCGTCGTACTCGGTCGCCCGATGCATCGTGCAGCGATTGTCCCACAGGATGAGGTCTCCGGCGCGCCAACGGTGGCGGTAGACGAACTGCGGTTGCGTCGCATGGGCCAACAATTCGTCGAGAAGTGCGCGGCCTTTTTCTTGAGGCCATCCAACGACGTGCGACGCGTGTGAGGCGATATAAAGGGCCTTTCGGCCGGTTTCGATGTTATGCCGCACCAAGACCTGGGGCACCGGTGGGAGTTCATTCTTGGCGCCCTCTGTGAAATCCTCATATCCCATTGTTTTGCGGGAGTGGACGATGCTGTGCTCCGCAACGAGCTCCTCGATTTCGTCCTTCTTTTCCTGGGCCAGGGCATCGTAGGCGGCGTGCATGTCGGCAAACTCGGTGTCGCCGCTGTCTCCCGGGACCTCTCGCGCCAGCAGCAACGAACAGCGCGACGGGACATACTTGAACGTGTTGTCGGTATGCCAAAGCCGGTTGGCGAGCGTGTGCATCCGTCGTTCGTCATCTGCTGGCAGGATGCTGCCGTCATCGCCGATGTTCGAGATGTCTGCCATCTGATGGTGGACGCGGCGTTTTTCCGTCCGCCAGTGGTAGTTCGTCGCGGTAATAACCGGTCCGAAACGTTCACTGAAGGTGACATGCTGCTCATCGCTCAAGGGCTGATTACGGAACAGCAGGATGGCGTGCTTTTTGAAGCCATCATAGATCGCTTGCCAGTCTTCGTCCGACAGTGGTTTCTGGAGATCAACGCCCGCCACTTCGGCGAAGAATGACGAATGTCTGCGTTCAAATGAAACCGGCATCGATATCTCCCCTCAGTTGATCAGTTTGGCCCAGTCGTCGAGTATCGGCATGACCTTATCCGATTCATCGGGTGCCAGGTTGAAAATCAGCCGTTCAACGCCGGCGTCCTCGTAGCGCACAACGGCATCGGCAAGCGGGTCCGACCCGAAGACGGAAATGGGTGTCGTGCCCGGATCGCGATCGTGCTCGGCCTCCATCTGGCGGAACTGCGGCAGGATATCGAGCAGATCGTATTTAGGGCGTTTCGCGTGCGGCAGCCATCCGTCGCCAAAGGACAACGTTCGCCGCGCACCATAAGGAAACTCTCCGCCGATATAAATTGGCGGTCCCGGCTGTTGGATTGGCTTCGGCCAAGTCTTCATCGCGTCAAAGTTGACGTGCTCCCCGTGATACTCCGCGATCTCGTTCGACCAGATAACGCGCATCGCCTCGATCCGCTCACGGAGGACGTCGTGCCGTGACTTGAACTCCGTGCCATGGTGCGCGAGTTCATCACGATTCCAGCCGGACCCTACACCCATCAGGAAGCGTCCGCCGGATAGCGAATCAAGCGAGGCCACCTCCTTGGCGGTCTGGATCGGGTCGCGCTGCGGCACGAGGCAGATCCCCGTGGCCACCTTCAGGTTTTCGGTCACGGCCGCCGCTTGCGACAGGGTCACGAACGGATCCATGACATCGTAGTATTTTTGCGGAAGCTCGCCCTGCTGCGGCCATTCGGAAAGACGCGAGACCGGAATGTGCGAATGCTCCGGGCACCAAAGCGATTCGAATCCTCGTTCCTCAAGCGCACATGCGAGCGCAGTGGGCTTGATTGAATAGTCCGTAAAGAAGATGGCGACACCGAACTCCATCGCGCAATTCCTTGTAATTGGATGTCGAGATAATCAAGATCGCTCGCCGGACGGCGCTTTCCAGCCGTCAAGCTCTGACACTGCAGGGGAGGGTCGCATGAGCGACACGCCGCTTCACTACCGTACCATTACCGAACTCGCCGCGATGCTGCGTGCGGGTGAAACCACGCCAACGTCATTGACCGAATACCTGCTGGCACGGGTCGAAAAACTGAACGGGCCGTTGACCGCCTTTAATCTGGTGACGGCCGACCGGGCGATGGCGGAGGCGGAAGCGGCGGAGGCGCTGCTGAAGAGCGGCCACGATCTTGGCCCACTCCATGGCATTCCGTATGCGGTGAAGGACTTGTATGACATCGTGGGCCTGCCAACGACGGCGGGGTCGCGGACTGTCGAAATGACCCCGAAAACCGAAGAGAGCGAAGTGACCAAACGTCTCGCGGCTGCTGGTATGGTCGTTCTTGGTAAGACGATCACTGTCGAATTCGCCAAAGGAATTGTTGGGATCAATAACATCCAGGGCACGCCGCACAATCCATGGGCGGAAACACATCACGTACCGGGCGGCTCCAGTGCCGGGACGGCCGTGGCGGTCGCGAGCGGCATGGCCCCGATGGGACTTGGTTCGGATACAGGGGGATCTGTGCGTGTGCCCGCTGGATTGTCCGGTACGGTTGGTCTTAAGTCGACTGTGGGACGCGTTAGCCGTTTTGGAATTTTTCCCCTAAGTTGGACATTCGACTCGGTAGGGCCTCTCACACGCAGTGTCGAGGATGCCGCTCTTGTGCACCAAATCCTTCAGGGCGAGGACCCCCGTGATGATGCTACCATGGGTGTGCGGCCGGACGACGTACTGCGTAATTTGAAAGCGGGTGCGAAAGGATTACGCATCGGTATTCCTCAGCACGCATATTTCGATGAGGTCGATGCGGAGGTCGACAAGGCGGTCCGCGCGGCCGCTGAGGTGTTCCGAGATCTAGGCGCCACGGTTGAAAACGTCGCCTATCCCGAGGCTGCGGAAGTTTCCGCCATGGCTATTGTGATCAACGGCGTCGAGGCGGCGGTGATCCATGAGGAACGCTTGGAAAATCAGGTTGCTGAGATGGACCCGGTGGTCGGTCCTCGGATGCTTAGCGAACGGGATTTTTTGGCGACAGACTACGTGAAGCAAATGAACGTTCTGAGGGCATTGCGTGGGTCACAGATGGAGACATTGCGGGATGTTGATGTCGTGTTGTCACCGGCGACACGTATCCCAGCATTGCCGGTTTCGACGGTCGATGTATCCTTCGATACCTATCTTGCATATGCAGGCCGATACATGGCCAACACTAATATCGGCAATCGCCTCGGTTTATGTGGCCTGACGCTACCCTGTGGCTTTACTTCAAACGGATTGCCGATTGGTCTCTTGTTGAACGGAAAACCGTTCCAGGAAGCGACAGTTCTTCGAGCCGGCTATGCCTATGAACAAGCAACCGACTGGAGTACGACTCGCCCCAATTTGGATTGGGCCAGCTAGCTTCTAATTCTCGATATTGGGAATTTGTGCAACTTCAAAGGGCGATGTCTGGTATAGATAGTTAATCCAGTTCGCAAACAATAGATGAGCTAAGGGCTGCCAAAAGTTGACAGGCTTTTGGTTTGGGTCGTCGTTCGGGAAGTAATGTGCTGGCAACTGGATTTCCGCGCCGGTAGCAACATCGCGTTGGTATTCAGCCGCCAGCGTGTCGTGCTCATACTCGAGGTGGTTGAGCATATCCAGCTGCCGGTGCACAGGGTCGCGGACTATGCAAAGGCCAGCCTCCTGGGAGGTTGCCAGCACATACAAGTCAGATACCTTGTCGATGTCTTCCTGGCGTGTCTCCGAATGGCGGCTGACGGGGACCGGGAACACATCATTAAAGCCCCGCAAGAAAGTCGTGTTGTGTTTGACGATTTGATGCGGGAAAACGCCGAACATCTTCTGTGGAAGATCGTGCTTTGGGACCTTGTGGAAGTGATAGAGCGAAGCTTGCGCGCCCCAGCAAAGGTTCAGCGTCTCCTGGACATGGGTCTGCGACCAATCGAGGATCTGGGTCAGTTCCTGCCAATATTGGACCTGCTCGAAGGGCATTGTCTCGACCGGTGCGCCAGTGATGATGAGGCCGTCGAAATTTCGGTGGCGAACTGATTCCCAGGACCGGTAGAATGCGAGAAGGTGGTCGGCTGACGTGTTTCTCGGCGTATAGCTCGACGTCGTCACTAAGGTCATTTCGACCTGCAGCGGTGTCGCCCCGATAAGACGCGTTAATTGGGTCTCCGTTTTGATTTTTTCCGGCATCAGATTGAGCAATGCTACCCGCATTGGACGAATATCCTGGCGAATCGCCTCGGGCTCCGAGATGACAACGACGCCTTCTTGCTCAAGTGTCTGCCGTGCGGGCAGATTATCCGGAATGATGATCGGCATAGTTTATTCCCGTTTGAATGCAATTACCGCGCATTGGCCGGGAGGCGTCAACGCAGGGGCTCGAGCGGGCATACCCTATATCTACCCAGACAGGAGATAGATCAAGATCATGACCGCGCCGAGCATCCCAAGCCCCGTCAGAATTCGACTGCGGCACGGCTGCAGCAGGAGGTAGGGTGGTTTTTCCAACTCCTCCTGCAATTTGCTGACTGTGTCGTCTTCGGGTTCGCCGCCCAAAGCATTGGAATCTATCATTTAAGCCACAACTCCTGTGGGTACCGGAAAGTGAAGTTCGGGAAGAATTCGAGAGACTGGTCGGGCAACAGATGACCGAGGGACGCAACGAATTCTGCCGGACTGCCGGTGATCAGCATGGCGTTGCAACGTTCGCAGATGAAAAGTTCAAGCAAACGCATCCGGTGGCGGAAAATCCGGCCGGGATGTATTTGCAGATGCGGGTATGGTCCGGTCGCGCCCGGTTGGACATGAATGCAATGAGGTTGAAATCGGCCAGGGACAGAATTTCGGCCGCGGCGTCCCAGATCGGCAGCACTGGGTCCTCTACGGTTTCCGCCGAGAAGGTGTCCGGATTCCGAAAAACCGCGGAGACATCCTCCATTCGCGCCAATACGAGGTAGCCGAGCTTCTCCGTGCAGAACGCCGTTGTGTCCTTCCGAAGACGCTCATGTTCCGCGTAGGGATTCGACATATAATCCGGGGAGAACGGCATGAAACCGTGATTGACGGGGCAGCCCGACGGAGCCGGCGCCCATTCGGTGCGAATTTTGTGGTATGCCTCGGCCATTGTCCAACCTTCCTGTAGGGATAGAACCTATCGGGAATAGTCGTTGGTGGTCCAGTCGTTGGTGGTCACGTTTGATTGTCAGGCGTTCCGTTGAGCCGCGAAGCACAGGCATGCGAGGTCGTGGCGGAACTAGTGCTGTTCAAGGTTTGTGGGACTATTGGCTGGGGTACCTAGATTTGAACTAGGACTAACGAATTCAGAGTCCGTCGTGCTACCGTTACACCATACCCCAATGAATGGGCCGGGCTTCTACCATATTCATTGGGGCTTGTGTAGCCGCGACATTTACCGCGCTTGGCCTATGTCCGGTCTTTCGATACGATAATGATCGTTGGCCATCACTAATGGTCCGCCGATAAGAAAACCGCTGGGGGATGGCCGGAATGGCGGGGCAAAATAGTCAAAACGGCTGGCATAAGCGGCCGCACAGCAACAAGCAAAATTCTTCGAACATCAAGGGCCATGGTCGCTTTAGGCACACCTATGCAGCCGTTGACCTCGGCACGCACAATTGCCGGCTTCTCGTCGCCCGGCCGACGCGCCGGGCGTTCCGGGTTATTGACGCCTTTTCACGCACGGTTCGACTCGGAGAAGGCGTTGAACAAGACGGCAAGTTGTGCGAAGCGGCAATGGAGCGCACGGTCGATGCGCTGAAGATCTGTGCGTCTAAGATCAAACGTAATAGGGCAGACCAGATCCGCTGTGTCGCTACGGAAGCGTGTCGTCAGGCGGAAAACGGCCCAAATTTCGAGATGCGTGTGCGTACGGAGCTCGGTCTGAAACTTGAGACGATTAGCTGTAAGGAGGAAGCTCGGCTTGCATTAGAGGGTTGTTCCCCTTTGCTGGATCGGCGGCGGCCCAACGGATTGATGTTCGATATCGGTGGCGGCAGCACGGAACTTATCTGGCTTCGGACCGAGGGTAAGCATCCGGAGATGGTCGATAGTATGTCCATCCCGAACGGTGTCGTAAGCCTGAGCGAGCGCTACAGTGAGGAAGCGATCTGCCTTCAGGAGTCCTATGAAGAGATCATCGAGGATATGGAAGAACGACTGCGGGTGTTTTGCCGACGTCACCAGATCGGCGATGCTGTCCGGAATGACGAAGTGCAAATGCTGGGCGCTTCAGGGACAGTGACGACTTTGGCGAGTGTCTACCTTGATCTTCCCCGATATGACCGTTCCGTGGTAGACGGCGTGACCCTCGATTTTGATGAAGTCATGCAGGTCAGCGAACGGATTCGGCGAATGGCATTTGAAGAGCGCGCCGCACATCCGTGTATCGGCAGTGAGCGGGCAAAACTCGTTGTTGCCGGTTGCGCGGTGCTGGAGGCAATCATGCGCCGCTGGACCGTCGGTCGCATCCGGGTGGCGGACCGCGGCGTGCGCGAAGGAATTCTTTTAGATTTGATGCGGGAGGCCGACGCCAAGCGCGACGGCCGCGAATAGGCTGGCGCTGTGGCACGGCGAGGACGAGGCGGACCCAAACGCGCCGATGCCAAGCAGCGGGTCAAGACGGCCCATGGGCGCTCCAATTCCTCGACGCGTTGGCTGCAGCGCCAGCTCAATGATCCGTATGTCCAGGAGGCGAAACGGATTGGCTATCGGAGCCGTGCCGCTTTCAAGCTGATCGATATCGATGCCAAGTATCGACTGATTCGGCGTGGCGCCAAGATCATTGACCTTGGCGCAGCGCCCGGTGGTTGGTGCCAGGTAGCGGCGGAACGAATTGGCACCGAAGGCGCGATCATCGCAGTCGATTTGTTGGAATTCGATCCCATTCGTGGCGTGAATGCGATCGTCGGGGATTTTCACGACGATGCGATATACGAACAGGTTCGGCACGAGGCGGGCGGCGAGGCGGACATTGTTTTGAGCGATATGGGCGCTTCGGCAACCGGCCATGCGGCGACCGATCATCTCCGGAGTGCTACCCTCGCGGAGGCGGCCTTCGAATTTGCGACGGAAGTGCTGAAAGAGAATGGAGCGATGGTCGTGAAACTACTTCAAGGTGCGGAGGAGGCGGCCTACGTTGCGATGTTGCGCAAGCGATTCGCGAAAGTGGACCGGATCAAACCGCCCGCGAGCCGCGATCGTTCCGCAGAAATGTACGTTGTGGCCCTCGGATTCCGGGCACAAAAGGGCTGATCGAGCGGAATTCCGCCTATTATGCTTGGCTTGCACAATGCGATGTGTATATTGCGCCCAAATCCAGCGACGGAGGCGGAATTGCAAATTCAGGAAGCGCTGACATTTGACGACGTCCTGCTCCAACCTGCTGAATCCGCCATCCTGCCCCACGAAGCCGACACGCGAACGAAACTCACCAAATCTATAGATTTGCGTATTCCGGTGATTTCGTCCGCGATGGATACGGTCACTGAAGCGCCGCTCGCGATCGCGATGGCGCAGGCAGGCGGGATTGGCGTTATCCACAAGAACCTGGAAATTGCGGAGCAGGCTGAAGAAGTCCGCCGTGTGAAACGGTTCGAGGCGGGTATGGTGATTAATCCGATCACCATTACTCCGGATCAGACACTATCCGATGCGCTCACGTTGATGCAGCGGCACAATATCTCTGGTATTCCCGTGGTCTCCCGACGAACTGGTCGTATTGCAGGTATTCTGACCAACCGGGACGTCCGGTTTGCACGCGACGAAAACCAGCCGGTACGTGAGCTGATGACCAAGCGCGGGCTTGTCACAGTTCCCGAAGGTGTGGCGCGTGAGGAGGCAATGCGCCTGCTGCACAAGCACCGGATCGAGAAATTGATCGTGGTCGATGAAGATCGCCAATGTGTTGGCCTAATCACGGTCAAGGATATCGAGAAGGCGCAGCGTTACCCGGAAGCCTGCAAAGATGAGCAGGGGCGTCTCAGGGTCGCCGCCGCGACAGGCGTCGGCAAAGACGGTGTGGCAAGGGCGGAAGCTTTGCTTGATGCCGGGTGCGATGTCATCGTCGTCGATACTGCACACGGACATAGCCGGGGCGTGCTGTCGGCAATCGATTCAATCAAGCGGTTGAGCAATTATACTCAGGTTATCGCCGGCAACGTGGCGACAGGCGAGGGCGCGCGCGCATTGATCGATGCTGGGGCGGATGCGGTGAAAGTTGGAATTGGACCCGGTTCGATTTGTACGACGCGCATCGTAGCAGGCGTGGGCGTTCCCCAGCTGACCGCCATTATGGAAGCGGCGGAAAGCTGCCGCGCTCAGAATGTGCCGGTTATCGCAGACGGGGGCATTAAATTTTCAGGTGATATCGCCAAGGCCATCGCAGCCGGTGCGGACAGCGTGATGATCGGCTCACTCTTCGCGGGTACGAACGAGGCACCTGGTGAGGTCATGCTGTATCAGGGGCGATCCTACAAATCCTACCGCGGGATGGGTTCCATTGGCGCGATGGCACGCGGTTCCGCTGACCGATACTTCCAGGAAGAGGTGAGCGAGCAGTTGAAGCTCGTGCCGGAAGGCGTTGAAGGCCGTGTTCCTTATAAGGGTCCCATTGGCAATATCCTGCATCAGCTCGTCGGTGGCCTGAAGGCGGCCATGGGTTATACGGGAAGTGCGACGCTTGCGGATATGCACAGCAATACGAGTTTCCGTAGGATCACAGGGGCGGGCCTACGGGAAAGCCATGTGCATGACATTTCCGTCACCCAAGAAGCGCCAAACTACCGGGTTGACTGACCTTACTGGATTTTTTGACAGGCCGTTCTTGCGGCAGAATCATGACGTATCATGATCCCTTCTGCACGATGTCAGGCTGCAATCGAACTGCTCGACGACATCGAGGCGTCGAATGCACCGGCCGACATGATCTTCAACGCCTATTTCCGCATCCGGCGATATGCCGGTGGCAGAGATCGCCGCGCCGTAAGGGCGCTTGTCTATGGGGTGATGCGTAAGCGAGGCCAGGCCGATTGGTGGTGCGACCGCCTAAAGCTCGCCCGTATATCGCGAACACGGGTCTTAGTATGCTTGGCATCCGACCGCTCACCCTGGCCGAACATCGATGCTGACTTGGCGTTCCAGGGTGGCCGGTTCGGAGCGGCTTGCCTATCTGCTGCGGAAAGCGCGGCTGTGCAGCAGCTCGCCGATAACGAATTCGATCACCACGAACAGCCGGCATGTGTTCGCAGCAATGTGCCTGACTGGTTGGAGCACTTATTTTGCCCGGAAATCAGTGGTAATTTTGATTTTGAAATGAATGCATTAAGTGCGGAAGCCGAAACGGATTTGCGGGTGAACACGCTGCGCGCAACGCGCGAAGACGTAATGAGGGACTTGGAGGTAGAAGGATTTTCCTGTTCGGCGACACCATTTGCACCGCAGGGCATAAGATTAGCGCAGCGGCGACCCTTCGGCAATTTGCGAGCGTTCCGCAGTGGCCATTTCGAGCCTCAGGGCGAGGCGTCGCAATTGGCGGTTGAACTGATCGGCGTCGAAGCGGGATGCCGCGTTCTCGATTTTTGCGCCGGTGCGGGTGGGAAGAGTCTCGCAATTGCGGCGCAGATGCGGAATCAAGGCCAAATTCGTCTCTGCGATGTGGATCCGGCCAAATTGCGGCGTGCGGAAAAGCGATTGGCGCGGGCTGGCGTGACCGTCGCAGATCAGATGCCGTTTGATGGAACGAATGAGGCGAAAGTCATGGAAACCGGAGACAATTACGATGTCGTAATTGTAGATGCGCCGTGCAGCGGCTCAGGCGTTTGGCGGCGGAACCCGGAAACCAAGTGGCGGTTGACCACGGAAGTCCTTAAACATCGCACCAGTTGCCAGCGCAAGCTGCTGCGGAACGCGGCCCGCCTGATCCGCCCGGGCGGAACAATCGCCTATATGAACTGTTCCATACTGGACGTCGAGAACCGGATGGTGATCGATGAATTTCTATCGGAAAGCGACGGCGCCTTCCGGCGGCGCTCTTTGGTGGAAGATTGGCTACGGGTGACAGGCCAGCAGCTCGATCGGGCAGTGACGGATCTACAGTTAACCCCGGGGATGCACGGTATGGATGGTTTTTATGTGGCGGTGCTAGATGGAACTGCGCCATGACCGTTCGGGAGGCATTACCCGCTGATGCTGGGAGATCGCAGGTGTCCATGTTGACACGAGGTGTGACACCTTTACCGGAATTCTGCCTGATCACGTATTTCTGCGCATGTCCACGGACCGGAAAAAGGGCGGCTGGAACGGCGCCTTCTTTCGTAATGAAGAGATTTTCGGATAGGCAGATTCGTGAGATCTAATCGTTGATTTTGGGAGTTGCGGGCCGGATCGCTTGCGCCAGCTGGACGGTGATGGCGAGGTCTACATGCTCTATTTTGCACCCGGCTATCAAGGGGCGGGCATTGCTTTCGATCATGCTCTCAGCGCTTGCGGGCCTGGGGCATGAGACGGCGGTCGTCTGGGTATTAAGAGGGAATCCGATCCGCTTCTTTAACCAAGCGGTGGGAGGCACCCGCCTCGCGGAACGGAGCGAGCAATTGTGGTGCGCAGAGGTGCCGCAGATAGCTTATAGCTGGGCATTTGAGCGTAAGAATTTGATTGCTTCGATCGGTCAGCCGTTTCGTCGATTTCAATCGGAATCGCGATATTGCGGTTCCGATTGTCCGACCGGCAATGACAATTTCCCTGTTGTCGGCCGGTCATTTATCCCTTCCCAGTCGGCGTGTCTTCTTTACTGCCGCAAAATACTTATCGAATCGTTTATTTTTTATCAGAAAGCGCAGACCACAGCCGGCCGAGTTTGTCGGATGCTGCCTGGCGATAGGCGTCTACGTCGCGATCGCTCCAATCGTAAAATCCTTTGCCCGTCTTGGCCCCGTGGTCGCCACGTGTTGCCATATCTTGGACCATCTGACAGGGCGTGCGGGTGTGGTAGAGGTCAGGTACGATCGAACGTTGGGCCGCCGCGTTGACGTCCACGCCGCTTAAATCTTTCTGCTCGATCAATCCGGTAACGCACATACGCGGACCAAATCCGCGGCGTGCAAACTTGTCGACGTCTTCGACGGTAACAATCCCGTCCTCAATCATGCAGTAGGCTTCGTGCAATAGCGCATGTTGAAGCCGATTGATTAGAAAGCCGATAATCGGTCGTTGGAGGACGATGGCCTCCTTGCCGGATCGCGCCAACGCCTCGACGCATGCGCTCATGGTCTCGTCAGAAGTTTCCTCGAGCCGGCAGACTTCGACGAGTGGGAATGCTTCAGCTGGCTGCATATAGTGGATGGCGATGAATCTGTCCTTATGTGCGAGCGGGCGGGCAACCTCGTCGATCGGCAAGCCCGATGTATTCGTTGAGAGAATGGATGCGTTGCCGTAGGCTGCCTCGAGTTTGAGGAAGAGTTCGTGCTTGAGTGCCAACTTCTCCGGGATCGATTCGATGACAAGATCGGGCGCAGATTCCGGAAGTTCCGCGATCGCATTGGTACCTTCTGGCAAGTCGGTTATGCGCGACGGGTCACGGGTCAGTACACTTGTCTCGAATCCGTTCTCTGCGAAGGTTTTGACGATACCGCGGCCCATCGTGCCGTATCCGACAACCAGCACCGAAGCAATCGATTCATTCATAGCGTTTCCCTTTCATACAGTGCCATCCGCGTCCACGAGCTTATCGGAAACGAACCGCGACGCAATGCGCAGACTTTGCGGCGCAATCGAACCGCGTTATTAAGACTGTATGAACCGAAAACCAGCAAATCTCGTGTCGGTTGCGCCAATGATGGATTGGACCGACCGTCACTGCCGATACATGCTTCGCCTGATATCGCGGCGCCCGTTTCTGTACACTGAAATGGTAACGGTGGAGGCGATTCTGCGCGGTGATCGGCAACGTTTGCTGGGCTTTGACGACAGTGAACATCCATTAGCGTTGCAGCTCGGTGGCTCGGACCCCCGGTTACTTGCTGAGTGTGCGCGGATTGGTGCCGATTGGGGTTACGATGAGATCAACTTGAACGTCGGATGTCCCAGCAATCGGGTTCAGTCCGGCCGATTCGGCGCGTGCCTGATGCGAGAGCCCGAGCACGTTGCTCAATGTGTCGAGAGTATGGCGTCTGTTATCGATCTTCCCATTACCGTGAAATCGCGGATCGGCGTCGATAACCAGGACGAATGGTCGAGCCTGTCGACATTGGCGCGTCTTGCATATGAGGCGGGTGCGAGCCGACATATCGTACATGCCCGGAAGGCATGGTTACACGGATTAAGTCCGAAACAGAATCGCGAAGTCCCACCGTTACGTTACGACATCGTTTATCGATTGAAGGTGGAAATGCCTGAGATGACAATTATTGCGAATGGCGGTATCGGGACGTTGGAGGAGATCGACCTGCATATGTCTCATGTCGATGGGGTCATGTTGGGGCGTGCCGCGTACCAGAATCCTTTCATACTCGCCATGATCGATCGGTTTTATTACGATTCCAGCGTGGTGCCCCGCTCCCGTCGCGATGTGGGCCTGGAAATGCTGGCCTATATCGAAAAAGAAACAGTGAATGGAACGCCTCTACGGTCGATCACGCGTCATATGCTCGGTCTCTTCCAGGGATTACCTGGTGCTCGCGCTTGGCGCCGATGCTTGAGCGAAACGGCACATGAAATCCCCGAACCGATCAACGCCATTCGTTCCGCCCTCGATAGCATGCCTTTGGAAAAGACGGCAGTTGCTGCTTAGTCGTTGCTGCTACTTATCGGCGATACCGAAACGATGCGTAACGGGCATGTCGAAAAGGCCTAGTTCGGCCTGCTTGTGTAACGATTGGCTGTGTCAGGCCGCGTTGTCGTTTTTGCGGCGATAGGCCATCGCACAATGCTCGTCGCAATATGGGCGATCAGGCGCTGCGGGTTTGCCACAGAAATGAAAGCTTGGGTCGCGCGGGTTTCCAATCGGCCATTGGCACATCCGCTCGGGCGCTCCCACGATTGGATGGTTAGTCCGTTTGATGGGGGATGGTCGTGACGAGAGGCCGAGGCGATGGGCCTTGCCGATAACGGCGTTGCGCGTGACGTCTCCGAGGTGTTCCGCGATCTGGCTGGCGCTCAAGCCGTCTTCCCAGAGCCGTTTCAGTTTGTCGACGCGTGCCTCTGTCCATTCCATCGTCAAAATCCCCATTCTGATGACTAAAGCCGATTTTGGCTCAATCGCGCTGATTCACACAATATATTGTGTTTAACGCGACCTCCCCCACAAAATCCTGTTTTATTCTTTGCAGCAATTGCAGTTCTCCAATTTATGGCGGG
>CAXGSZ010000008.1:0-19143 GCA_964012455.1 uncultured Alphaproteobacteria bacterium | reverse complement strand
GTACGCGCACGATCCCCATATCGCGCAAGATTTCCTGAATCAGATCACGAATCTCCTCTTCATCGTCGACGACGAGCACGCGAAGCGCCTCAAATTTTTTCGGAAATTGGGGTTTGGACATGCGTCAAATTACTGACAGCAATAGAGTGGAGTCAACGCATTCACCGGAACTATTTTGGCGAGCGCCCTGCCTCCTGCCGAATATTGTAATAGTTACCGCCAAATATCACAAAAGCGCCAAGGAAGACCGCCCAATCGAGGCCTTCTTGATAGAGGAAATAGCCGACGATAGCTATCAATGGAAGCCGCAGGAACTGCAATGGGATAACGACCGTTGCATCCGCGTGCCGGAAGGCGTGCGCTTCGCAGTAATGCGCCGACAATCCCGTCAGTCCGACAATCAACAGATACAGCCATTCAATCCCTTGCGGGGTCACCCATACCAAAAGCGCAGGTATCAAGCCCATGGGTAACTGTACCAGACACATAAAAAACAGGACCGCGAGGGGTGCGTCGGTCCTCACAAGCTTCTTGGTGCAGGTGATAGAACAACCGAAGAAGAACGCGCTCGCCATGACGACAAATGCGCCGCTGTCGACAATCTCTAACCCTGGCTTAAGGATCACCAGGATGCCGGCAAAACCGAATCCGACAGCAATCAGGCGTCCCTTAGTGATTCGTTCACCGAGAAATAGCACGGCAAGAATAGCGACCCAGATCGGAATCGTGAACTCGATCGCGAAAACTTCCGCGAGCGGGAGCAAGGACAGACCGTACATCCAGGTCGATTGCCCCCCAAAATGAACGATGTTCCGGCCAACCTGCAGCTTGAGTTGGTAGGTCTTAATCAAATACCAACCGAACCGCCACGCAACACAAAGAACAATAACGAGTCCGACAAGGCTTCGTATCGCCAGCATCTCGAACGTGTGAATCTCCGCCGAATGCAGTTCACGAATCACAATCGCCATGAAGGTGAAGGAAAGCAGCGTCCCCATCATCCAGAGCGGCGCCTTCCAGACGGACGGACTGGAAACTGAAGCGGTGGTCATTAAGCCTTTTAGACTTGCGTCTATGGCCTGTCACGCAACACTTGCGCGTGCCTCCGTAAGCCGTTTGGATTGGCACAAGAACCAATATGACCCGTTCTCGGGTCACCATGAGGGGGACCGGTGTCTTGTCCGCATTACTGTACTATTCTAAACAAGATCCAGCCGAACTGTGGGCAGAAGAGCTCAAAAAGGCATTGCCGAAGGATATCGATATCCGACTTCATCCAGATATCGGAAATCCCGCCGAGATCGATTTCGCTCTTTGCTGGCGGCCGCAACCCGGGCTGCTCGCTTCCTTGCCGAACCTCAAACTGATTTTCTCTATGGCTGCGGGCTTCGATCACGTGCTGCAGGATCCGGAACGCCCACAGCACGTTCCTATTGTGCGGATCATCGACAATACCCTTTCGACCATGATGTCCGAGTTCGCGGTATACGCAGTGCTTGGATTCCACCGTGATATGCCCGCGTTCCAGCGCGACCAACGGGAACTAAGGTGGCAACGCCGCTGGCCGCGCTTTACCGCTGACACACATGTCGGCGTGCTGGGTTTGGGCGCCATTGGAACAGATGTTGCACAAAAGCTCGCTGTCTTCGGTTTCAAAGTTCACGGCTGGAGCCGGACGGAAAAAACCTTAGATGGCATCACCTGCCACTTCGGCAAAGATGGTTTGTTCGAGATGCTGTCGCAATGCCAGCAGACCGTTTCCGTACTGCCGTTGACGAAGGAAACTTCGGGTATTCTGAACACTGAGGCCCTCAACGCGATGCCGCGCGGCGCTTATGTCACAAACATCGGCCGGGGCGGACATGTCGTTGACCAAGATTTGCTTGATGCGCTCGACAGCGGCCAAATCGCTGGGGCTTTCCTTGATGTCTTCAACGAAGAACCCTTACCGACTAACCACCGCTACTGGTCTCATCCAGGCGTGGTCATGACCCCGCATATCGCCGGTGAGATCGTGCCTCGGTCCTGCGCCAAATCCATCGCAGTGAATATTGAACGCTTTCGCGAAGGCGACACGGTCATCGGTATTGCCGATCTCGATAGAGGATACTAAGCATGGCACAGAATTCCGACTTCTATGAGTTGATTGATCGAATCGTCTGTCTTGATATTGGCGCACGTGGTGTCGTCGGCCTGTTCGAGCCGGCACGCGCACTCGTGGATGAACCGATGTCCCTCTCAGCGGCGCGCCACCTCTCGGAACTGAACGCCGGAGACACTGTATTCATAATCACCGGATCCCTAACCCGGGCGAGTGTGTCACCCGACATTGCTGAGAATGACGGCCCGATCGGCTCCGCTGTTCTGGCGCGTAGCCTCAGCCGCGGATTCAATGCCATTCCAGTGATCGTCGTTGACGCTTCGATCAAAGACCGCGTCGCCAAAATGGTAGAATTCGCCGGCCTCAACATTGTCAGTCACGAGCAGGCAAAGGTCGCGATATCCCTGCCCCGCTTTACGGGTATCGCCGTAATGGAAAACGGTGCGATCGACGATCAAGAAGCTCAAGACGCAGCCGAACGGCTTTTGGCGGTATATGCACCGAAGACAGTTATTGCCTGTGAACGGGCCGGCCTCTCCGCAGATGGGACATACCGGAACGCGCTCGGACAGGACTACAGCGCGGGGCGCGAAAAGCTTGACTACATCGTCAAAGGTGCGCAGAACGCCGGTATCCCGACCATCGGCATCGGCGATGGCGGAAATGAAATTGGCATGGGCGCAGTAAAGGACGCGGTTGCCGAGCACATACCGCATGGCGATGTTCTATGCGCAAAAATGGCAACAGATGTCCTGATTCCGGCTGGCGTTTCGAACTGGGGTTGTTACGCTGTCGCAGCGGCCCTGGCAATCCTGCAGCATAACCCCAGCCTCGCACACACGCCCGAAGCGGAACGCCGCCTGCTCGACTTTTCTCCCTCCGCCGGTTTGGTCGATGGCATGTCCGGCATGCTCGACGCAACTGCAGACGGAATGCATCCGGATGTTCATGCCAGCATCGTCGAACTCCTATCACAAACCGTCCGTCGCGCCCTCGCGTAAAGTTTAATTGCTGTGGCGACGACGACGCCTTATTCCCACTGTCATCAGTTGCCCTTGGGGCAATCGAATAATTGGAAAGAGACCAAACATGGCAGAAAAACTTTACACGGGTGATGATTTTCCCGACCTGACTGTCAATATCCGCGGCGGCGGCACATATTGCGTCAAGGATAATCTTGAGGCCAGATACAACATCATCCTGTTGTATCGGGGCCACTGGTGACCCTACTGCCGCCGGCAGTTGGCCGGCTATGAAAAACAAAAAGAAGCACTTGCCGCAACGGACGCCAAAGTGATCCTAGCAGGAAGTGTCGATGGCGAGGACAAGTACCCAGAGCTCGGCGTAGATATGAGCTACCCTCTCGCTGTCGACATGACCCGTGAGCAGGGCGAGGCCGTTGGTGCCTGGTGGGACGAAGGCCGGAAAATTATTCAGCCGTCCGAATTCATCATCCGGCAGGACGGAAGCGTGGCTTCGTCAACATACAGTTCTGGACCGATCGGTCGTGTGGAGCCTGAAGATGCAGTCAAATTGATCACGCTTTACGCATCGCGGGAGTAATAGGACCTCCTTGGCACGCCAAAGAATCGGCACTACATACCCGGGGGCCCGACATGCGGGTCCCCGAATTAAATTGACGCTGAGCAGGCGTGCCAGGAGATCGCATGACCATCGATATCCCGGGACCAACGTCCCATTCATATTTTTCTCAGCGTTTACGGCTGCATTACGTCGACTGGGGCAACACCGATGCGCCGCCGCTCTTGCTTGTACACGGTGGGCGCGATCACTGCCGTAATTGGGACTGGGTCGCAGAAGCGCTTCGTGACGATTGGCACATCATTGCGCCAGATCTTCGGGGTCATGGGGACTCGCAATGGATGATTGGCGGCAGCTATGGCCTTTCCGACTACGTTTACGACATTGCGCAGCTGATTCACCAGACAAAGCATCAGCCAATTACAATTATCGGCCATTCCTTAGGTGGAGCCATTAGCCTGCAATTCACCGCCTTGTTCCCTGATATGGTGCAAAAGCTCGTCGCCATCGAAGGATTGGGTTGGCCGCCAGAGCGGGTCGCGGAACAGGAAAGCGTTCCGGCGGAGGAGCGTATTTCCGGGTGGATAGAATTCACGCGCGGTATCGCCGGCCGGGCGGCGCGCCTATATCCGACAATCGAAGAGGCGTTCCAGCGCATGCAGGAAGCTAACCCGCACTTGACGCCCGACCAGGCACGACATCTAACCGTACATGGCGTCAACCAGAACGAGGATGGAACCTATAGCTGGAAGTACGACAACTATACCCGCATTCGGGCGCCCTTTGGATTTCCCGAGTCCGAACGGCAGAAGTTATGGCAGCGTATTACCTGTCCGACACTTTTAGTTCGGGGAACAGAGAGTTGGGCAAGCGACCCCAATAAGGACGGCCGGGCTAAGCATTTTCAGAATGCGGAGGTCGCAAATTTCGAAGGGGCGGGACATTGGGTCCACCACGACAAGCTCGAAGAATTCCTCACGACGATTAAGAACTTCCTCGCGGACTAGTCCGCAGTCTTTTCGAAATAATGGACGCTGAAGAGATCGTCCTGATCCGACCAGACAGTCTTGGGCTCAAACCCCGCTGCCCGGCCGAGTGCCTGAAACTCCTTGATCTCGTACTTATGGGAGTTCTCGGTATGAATCGTTTCGCCCGCAGCGAATGCGAATGTACGCCCGCCAACGGAAATGCTCTGATTGGACTGGCTCACCAGATACATTTCGATCCGACCGTCTAAGGCATTGTATCTGGCGTCATGAGCAAATCCGTCGATATCGACGGCTGCATCAAGTTCATTCTCCATGCGTGACAGTAGGTTTAGGTTGAAGGCGGCGGTCACCCCAGCTTCGTCGTTATACGCCGCGCGCAGGATTGCCTCGTCCTTCTTGCGATCCACCCCGATAAGAAGACCACCGCCAACCCCCACATGATTCGCTATTCGAATGAGAAACGCCTTCGCTTCCGAAGGTTCAAAATTACCGATCGTAGACCCCGGGAAAAATGCCACTTTCCGTCGTCCCGGCAGGTTCGGGGGTATTTCGAAGGGCTGCGAGAAATCTGCGCATATTGCGTACACGTCGACGGACGGATAATCCCCTGCGAGGACCTCGGCCGCGGCACGGAGATGTTCTCGAGAGATATCGACCGCAACATAGGACGCGGGCTGATCCAGCGCATCCAGCAATACGCGGACCTTTTCTATCGAGCCGCAACCGTATTCGAGTATGAGCGCGTATGCTCCGACCGCAGCTGCCATCTCCGGTGCTTTTACCCGCATTAGAGACGTTTCCGTACGGGTTGGGTAATATTCCGGCAACGCGCAAATCTGCTCGAATAGCTTCGAGCCCCGCTCGTCGTAGAAGTACTTGCACGGCAATGATTTCGGAGATGCGGAGAGACCCGCAATGACGTCACCGAGGAAATCGTCCTCCGCCGGCGACAGATCGGTGAAGAAGGCGAGTTCAGTTCGAGGCATGCCGGAAGGACTGTTGAGAAAGGAGTCGTAACTTAACGGGGCACCCGGGACACCGTCAAATGGCGCAGGTTCGAAACCCGTTGATCGTATCGCGACGCTCAGGCGTAAAGAAATTCCGGTAGGTATTGGTTACCATACGGCTTCTTGTTGCCCAAGCACCCCCCCTCAACACCTTCCGCGTCCCAAACCACGGTTTGGAATAATCTTCATACGGATCGACAGAAAAGCCAGGAAACGGCAGGAAGTCACTCGACGTCCACTCCCAAATATTACCCAACATCTGTCGGCAGCCGAACGCACTATCGCCATCAGGGAAGGCGCTAACGTCGACCGTACCAATATAGCGACCGTCTAGATTGGCAGGACATTCCTCCAACGCGTCGTCCCCCCATGGATAACGCCTTTTCGCAGCCCATCCCGCATCATAAGCGCTGGCTGTCTCCCATTCTGCCTCGCTCGGCAGCCGGCGCCCGGCCCAATTGCACCAGGCGTTAGCTTCATACCAATTCACATGACTGACCGGATGATGAGACGGCAAAGGCGCCTCGCCATCAAAGTGTTTTACCCACCATCCACCATCGTCACCACGGCGCCAATACACTGGATGTCGAGCATTAGCGCCATCCCTCCAGTGTCGTCCTGCTTCATCCCAGAATCGGTCATCGTTGTAACCGCCGTCCTCAACGAAGTCGCGGTACTCGGCATTGGTCACCGGCGCTTTCGCGATTCGGAATGCAGCTACATGGATATCGTGGGAGAATTTTTCATTGTCAAAAATGAACTCCCCACCAGGCTTCGAGCCGAGCTCAATTGTCCCTCCCGGCACATCGACATCACCGGGCAATGGGCCCGCATCGCATTCCGGCTGATCTGTTGCAGTACGAAACTCGGGCGCCGGATAACCTAAGATTTGGCGCGTGTAGGTGAAGGCCTCATCGTGCATGTCCTCGTGAAAAGTCGTTAGCTGATACAGATAAGCATTATCTCCGCTTCTCACTTTCTCTTCATCGAGACGTTCGATCATCACTTCTTCAACCGCCCGCATATACTGGAACGTGCCATGAAGATCGGGCAATTCGAGATCCCACCGGGTGTCGTGATGCACCTTCATCGAGTCATATAGTGTATCTGCACTCGCAAGTATCGGCGCACGTCCGTCAAGGCGTCTGAGGACAAAGAACTCGTGGAACCACGCAAGATGGCCGATTTCCCAAAGAAGCGGGTTAACGGTATCGAGACGCGGGCCCATCAACTGCTGATCATCGAGACCGTGGACCAATTCCAATGTCCGTGCCCTTGCGTCCATCAGATTGCCGATTAGGGTGTCTTTGGTCAGTAAGTAACTCATTCAAACCTGCTCGTTCGGTCTCTCATGAACATCACTATCATCACTCCAGCCAAGAGAGGAGACCGGTCGGGTAACCGCGCTACCGCCAATCGTTGGGCGACAATCCTGCGGAAACTCGGCCACAATCCGCGCACAATCACCCAATACGACGGCAGACCCTGCGACGCAATGCTAGCCATTCACGCGTGGCGTAGCGCCGACTCAATCTTGCGCTATCGCGACGCATTCCCCCACTCACCGTTAATCGTATGCCTAGCGGGAACAGACATTTATCGATTTCAAAAGAGCCATCCAGAAGCCACTCACCAATCTATGAGACATGCGGATTCCCTCGTAGCCCTACATGATTGGGTTGGCCGCGCCATCCCCAAGGCTCAACGGCAGAAGCTGCACGTCATTCGCCAATCCGCGGTGCCCTTAAGACGCCGGCCACCTCTCCGGCGTCATTTCGAAATCTTGGTGGCCGGCCATCTTCGAGACGAAAAAGATCCGTTCCGCACT
Organism: uncultured Alphaproteobacteria bacterium; assembly: GCA_964012455.1. GTDB lineage: Bacteria > Pseudomonadota > Alphaproteobacteria > UBA8366 > UBA8366 > UBA6544. The sequence continues at coordinate 11,676 of CAXGSZ010000008.1, read as the reverse complement.
GCTCTTGCGACACGGCTGTTGACCGATACAAGCCGTATTCAAATCGTACATTTCGGCAAGGCGCACGAACCGTCATACGCAAAGACCGCAGTACGCGAGATGCGCGAAAATCCACGATATCGCTGGTTTGACGAAGTTCCCCGATGGAAAGTCCGCCAACAAATGTCGCGAGCGCGAGCAATGGTGATCTCGTCCCGCATGGAGGGCGGCGCCAATGTCGTATCGGAAGCGATCATGGCCGGATTACCGATTCTTGCCTCCAAGATTGACGGCAATGTCGGTCTCCTTGGCGAAGATTACGAAGGTTATTATTCGGTCGAGGATGAAGAAGCACTTGCCGTACTATTATCCCGTTTCGAAATGAACTCCCAGTTTCGAAAAACTTTGACGAGGCAGATACATCAACAGCAGCCAAAATTCACCCAGCGACGTGAACTCGCCGAGTGGCGCGAGTTGATAAAATCCATCACGAGAGAAGCGTAATTGGCTCCAGATTGTTTGACTGCGGCAGGATACGTCCGACGATGGCTGCAGTCGGATAGCCTGCATCCTTCAGCGCATCGATGCAGCCAGTGGCCTCAGCTTCCGGCACACTGGCAAGAAGCCCGCCTGCAGTTTGCGGGTCGAAAATCAGCGGAAGCAACTCTGATTCCCGCGCCCCGTTGCTTACATTACGGATCGCACGACGTAACCGCACATTTTGCGGCTGCAAAGACGAAAATATACCGTTCCGAACACAGTCGAGCGCACCGTCCAACAGTGGAAGCGCATTCAGGTCGAGTTCGACGTCAACTTCCGAAGGCCTAGCCATCTCGACCAGATGACCGAGCAGCCCGAAGCCTGTGACATCCGTGCATGCAGTCGCTCCCCGGGCGAACAGAACGCCAGCGCCAACACGGTTCGACTTCACCATCGACCGAAGCGCGTCATCGATCCACCGTCCTTTTGCATCCCCGCGCATGTCGGCGGCGAAAAGCGTCCCGGTGCCGAGCGGCTTGGTGAGGATCAGCCTGTCACCCGGTTTCATCCCTCCCTTGCGCAGGATTTTGTCCTTGTCGGCGAGGCCATTGATCGAAAAACCAAGCGCTAGTTCTGATGCTTCGCTTGTATGTCCGCCGACAAGAGACGCCCCGGCGTCAGCCAGTACCTGCATCGCGCCTGACATCATATGAAACAGAGTTTCTTCCACTTTCGCTTCAGGACCGAAAGGAACCGAGGCGACGGCGAGCGCCGACTGCGGCTCCGCACCCATGGCAAAGACATCACCGAGTGCATGGTTCGCTGCAACTTGGCCAAAAATATAGGGGTCATCCACAAAGGCCCGGAAGAAATCAACTGTGTGTACCATCACCTTGCCAGGCGGCACTTCCACCACGGCCGCGTCGTCAGGCTCATTCAAACCGATCAAGACATCCGGACGCTTAACGGGCTCCAACGTCTGCAGAGCGCGGGAAAGCACATCGGTTCCAACCTTGGCTCCGCAACCGCCGCAGCGCATCGCAATGGCGGAAATCTCCTTCAGCGCTTCGGCATCCGCAAGACCTTCGGCAATCTTGACGTCGTCGTCTTCCTCCATCTCCGGCAGATCGTGATACTTCGCCATCCAGCGGAGATCGATCCAGTTCTTGAGCTTCCAAACCCAGTCACCTTCAAGAGCAAAGGACCACTTCGATCCAATTGCATACTTGTCGCCCGTGGAAACCAGGCTGAGAAAATCGCTCTGTGGGTGAAACGGCTTGAGCCGCCTGCCGGTCAGAGCACGACGCAGGTTTTCCGCCAGCGGCAGGCCTTGCCGTACCGCAAAGACGCCGGCCTTCGGTCGTGGGTACTCAGCTACCGACGCAATATCTCCAGCCGCAAAAATCCCAGGATGCGATACGCTTTCCAAGGTATCCTTGACTGCAACAAAGCCAACGTCGTCAAGCTCAAGCTTAGTCTCATCACGCAACCAGGAGGCGGCGCCAGCGGGTGTCACCCAGAGAATTTCGTCTAGCGCAAACTCCGCGCCATTCTCACAAGTTATCAAACCGGCGGAGACCCCAACGACTTCGTGCCTCGTATGCACCTCAATACCGCGTTCACGCAAAACGCGGTTGAACCGCTTACGCACCGACGGATTGTGCGATACAAGAATGTCGTCGGCATCCGTAAATAGGTGGAACTTAACATGCTCCGATGATCGACCAACCGCTGCAAAATCCGATCTCAGGCGATGTTCGATCGCCAGCAGGACCTCAACACCACCAGCGCCTGCCCCGACGCCACCAATATGAACATCGCCCGTTGCTTCGCGAATGCGTTCAAAAAGCCCCTGCCACCGTGTGACGAAATTGTTGATCGGTTTTACCGGAGTGACGAAAGCATCCGCTTCCGGCGTTGTCATACTTGGAGTCGAGCCGATGTTGACCGACAAAACATCAAAGGCGACGGGCGGCCGGTTTCGGCAAATCACCTTATTGCTGGCATGATCGATCGAAATCGCTTCGTCATGGTAAATGCGTGCACCCGCAAACATCGCTAGAGGCCTTAGGTCGATGTGCGTTTCGTCGAAGTCATAGTGACCCGCGATATAGCCCGGCAGCATCCCGGAATAAGGCGTATGCACGTCCCTTGTGATCAACGTAATCCGCACGCCAGGCAGCGGTTTCATGCCAAATTTCTTTAAGACGGCTACGTGGCTGTGCCCGCCACCTACAAGCACCAGGTCTTTTACGACGGGGGTATCAGATTTCATGAGAAGAGTTCCATCAGAGGCTCCAGACTACAGAAAGCATCATGCGACTGGGCGTGATGAGCATCGCCTCACAACTTCGGTACCCGCAGCCACAAACTACTCCCAATAGGTTGGTTGAAAACAGGACGTGTTCAATAACCTTATATTTCCAGCCACGTTTGAATCCGTGCTACGAAAGTAGCAACGACTTGAGGAAACGAAAAATGCCCATCGACCGAGAACTAATTGCGAGTGAATTCCCTGGCGCGGAGGGACAGGTATACCTGGATTGCGCGGCGCGCGGGCTGACACCGAGACGGGCCAGAACCGCTGTAGACGCGGTGCTCGATGCCGGCATGGATGGAACCGGCGACAAGGAGGCAATGTTTGCGTCGATCGAGAGAGTACGAAGCGGTTTTGCCCGAATGATCCATGCGGACGCCGACGATATCGCGATTACAAAAAATGTTTCCGAAGGTTTGAATGCGATCATAGCCTCGCTCGGCTTAACGGCAGGGGACAACGTCGTGTTATGCACCGACCTGGAGCACCCCAACAATGTCTACCCTTGGCTGCATCTACGCGAGAGGCTTGGAGTCGAAGTCAGAAACATCCCTTCGGGCGGAGATACGATGCCGGTCGAGCAGATGATAGCCGCGATTGATGACAGAACACGATGCGTGACCGTCGCATCGGTCAGTTTTTCACCCGGATTTCAAACCGACATGGCCTCACTTGGGGTGGCATGTCGCAAGCACGGCGCTTTTTACCTCGTCGACGGCGTGCAATCGGTCGGGATCGTTGAGACCAACATCGATGACCTTAAGATTGACGGTCTCGCCGTATCGACACAGAAGGGTTTATTGGGCCTCTACGGTATGGGCTTGGTCTATTGCAGGCGGCAATGGGCGGATCGCATGACGCCAGTATATCTCGCGCGTTTCGGCGTCGATCTTGGTAGCGGCGTGCACGAAGCGGCGCTTGGCTCCGACAACTACGAACTGATGCCGGGTGCGCGTCGTTTCGACCTCGGTAATTACAACTACGTTGGCGCCGCAGCGGCGGCTGAATCGATTGACCTGCTCAATGAGCTCCAGGTTCCGGAAATCGAATCCCATGTTCGAACTTTGACGCACCGGTTGGCGGACGGATTGCTCGAATTGGACTTGCCCGTTGCCGGAGGCGCTGCGGGAGATCATTTGACCAGCCTGGTCTGTGTTGGCCATGAAGGCAGCGGACACGATTCGACTGAAGACGAAGACATGGAGTCGCTTTCGCGCCACTTCTCCGAAAATGGTGTAAAGCACTCCATTCGTCGCGGACGGATCCGACTATCCTTACATGTCTACAATACGGCCGACGATGTCGCCGCGGTCCTATCCCTCGCGAAATCTTGGCGCGAAGGCTGGGCGGCAGCCTAGGGCAATCCGTTCATCCAGTCAGCTATCGCCGTTCCGATCTCATCCGGTGAATCTTCCTGGATGAAATGGTGCCCTTTGACAATGACCTCCGTCTGATAAGGCCAGCTCCGACAATACTCTCTCTGGCGGCCAATCAAGATGGCGCCTGGTTCCGCGTTGATGAATAGTTTCGGGACCACCGCCTCTTCCAACCACTTGCCGTAATCCGCGACGATTTGCACGACGTCTTGAGGTTCCCCGCCGAGTGGAATTTCGCGAGGCCACGTGAGGGTGGGACGTCGCGACTCTCCGGGCTCCAGGAACGGCCGGCGATATTCGGCCATCTCTTCATCGCTCAACTTGCGCAAGATGGCATGAGGCAGCAGCTTTTCGACGAAGAAGTTCTTTTCGAGAATCATCTCCTCGCCGCCTTCGGATCGCATCCCAAGAAAAGCCCGGCGGCTTTGCTCCGGCCAATCTTCCAGCGGGATCGGTTGCGCGATCCCTTCCATATAAACGATACCCTTAACCGCCTCCGGATGCCGCCGCGCCCAATCAAACCCCAGCGCAGAGCCCCAATCATGGATCACCAGTATCACGCTTCGGCGGACATCCAGTTGTTCCAGTAACCCGTCGAGATATTCGCGATGCTCAACAAAGCGATAGCGACCTGGCCCGCTATCCGGCAGGCGATCGGAATCGCCCATCCCGATTAAATCCGGTGCAACCAGCCGACCACGCCCTTCGAGATAAGGCATGACGTTTCGCCAGAGATAGGACGACGTCGGATTTCCGTGCAGAAAGACGATCGGATCGCCTTCTCCTTGGTCAATGACAGCCATTTCAAGACCGTTCACCGTGCATCGGTTTTTTTGATATGCCATCACGACCACATTTAGGTGAAATATTCGGGGAACGACTTCGCCAAATTCGCACGGACGCGTTCACGTACCGAACGATTGGACGAGGGCTTCTCAAACTCCTGACCTGTGACTTTCTCGAAAAGCGTTACGTACTTTCCGCTGAACGCCATCAGGGTATCGGCCGGAATGTCTGGTATTGATTCATTATACGGATCACAACGCTCGGAAATCCAAAGGCGCAAGAACTCTTTGTCCAAACTTTCCGGATTCTCTGCCGCCGCCATACGCGCCTCATAGCTTTCCGCAAGCCAGTATCGACTGGAATCCGGTGTATGCACTTCGTCGGCTAAGGTAATGCGGCCAGCTTCATCGACACCAAACTCATATTTCGTATCGACAAGGATCAATCCGTTGGACGCGGCAATCTCCCTACCCCGCGCGAAAACCGCCAGGCTAAGTTCGGCCAGCTCGTCCCAGACCGGCTGTGACAGCAGGTTACGCTCAACGATCTCCGCCGCAGTAATCGGCGTATCATGACCACCGGCATCCGCCTTCGTCGTCGGCGTCAGAATCGTGTTGGGGAGTTTTTGATTGCGAACCATACCATCCGAGAACGCATGGCCGTACATCACGCGTTCACCACGCTGGTACATTGGCCAAATGCTGGTTTCCGTGGAACCTGTCAGATAATCGCGTACCACCATTTCGATGGGCAACATGTCGAGGCGGCGGGCCACGGCGACGTTGGGGTCGGGATAATCCACGACATGGTTCGGGCAAATATCCGCCGTTTTCTCAAACCAGAACCGGGCCGTTTCGTTAAGCACCTGCCCCTTATAGGGAACAGCCGCCAACACAATATCGAACGCCGATTGCCTGTCCGTCGCTACCATCACCCGGCGTCCATCGGGCAGATCGTATGAATCCCGGACTTTGCCGCGCTGAAAGTTTGGCAGTGCCGAGAACTCCGCATCGGTCAGGCAGATGTCGAGCATTGCTTCTGGATCGGATGTCGTATTAGGCATCAAACAATCCGGCCATTCGAGTTAAACTATTCAGCCGCGTCGGCGGCTCCATAACGTTTCGTAATTTCAACGAGAACGTCGACCAACGGCTCGACGTCCGCACTCTTCATGTCCATGTCGAAAAGGTTGGCGCGATGCGCACTCAAGCTGCGGTCGCCTACGGCTTCTTCTGGGACGATCACTCTAAAATTATGCGAAAAGGCGTCGACAACACCGCCGCGGATACATCCGCTTGTCGACACTCCCACGACGATCAAAGTGTCAACACCATCATAGCGCAACCAGGACTCAAGTGGTGTTTCGAAGAAGCATGACGGCTTGTTCTTGAAGACGATAACGTCCTTGCCGTCGCGCGGGGCATAGGCTTCCGGCCATTCATCGGCACGCGGATCCTCGCTATAGATAAACTCATCCGCATTCCCGAGTTTCAGATTCCAGATACCGCGCTGTACAGGATGTCGACGGTCGTCGCGTCGGCTGTAATAGATCGGCAGATCAAGATCACGGAAGAGGTTTGTAATCGCTGTCAGGGCCTCGATCAGATCGGGCATCTCACGGCCGCATTGCGGAAACTCGGGATCCACAAACATGCGGGTCGTGTCGATATTGAGCAGTGCCGGCCGCGCGCCATAGCCTATCTTCCGCCCGAAGGCACCCTTCCGATATGCTTCGATTTCGTCGTCGGGAATGTATCCCCGCCATTTTCCCAGCTTATCCATTGGTCCTCGGCTCCATTCTACTGCTGGACGTGCATTTATCCGTTAGTTCAATGCGCTAATTTAGGTACTAGCCGCAAGGTCCGATGACAACACCAGGATCAATAAAATGTCGAATCGCAAAGTGCAGATATTCAGAGCCGGGAATTTCACACTGCAGAACGGCGCGATTTTGCCAAATTTGGCAGTTGCCTATGAGGCATACGGCAGCACCACCAATGCCAAAGACAACACGATCCTGCTCCTCCACGGCTACACATCCAATCCCCACGCAGCTGGCGGTGGCGACTCGGATCCTGGCTGGTGGGAAAATCTAATAGGACCCCACAGGGCGATAGATACCAATCAATATTACGTCGTCTCGCCGAATATGCTGGGATCCGCCTATGGGACAACCGGTCCAGGGAGTAAAAATCCGAACACTGGCAAGCCCTACGGCCCTGATTTCCCGGAATTCACGACCCGCGATATGATTGAGGTAAATCAGCTACTCCTCGAACACCTGGGCGCTCACCAGCTGGCTGCAGTTATCGGGTATTCGTATGGCGGTTATCTGACATTCCAATGGGGCGTGACCTATCCAGCCAGAATGCGTGCATTGGTTCCGGTTGCGACCGGTATCACCGGTCGGGGCGATGAAGGCACTGTACGCGAGCTCGAAGTTCAGTTCGAAGCGGCAGCCGGATGGAATTCCGGACACTATTACGGAAGCGAAAACCGCGTTCACGACACGCTCATTCAATTCCGTAGCAACATCTTGCGTAATTATGGGGTCATCACCGAACTGAAAGACAAAGGCTTCGACGACACCGAGGCAGAGCACGAATTGCATCAGCAAGCGGCGAATTGGGCGGATGGCTTTGATGCCAATTCACTCATCGCCCTGAGGCGTTGTGCGACGAGATTTGACGCCCGCCCGGAAGCCGACAAGATCTCTGCTCCATTGCTCTACATCTTGGCCAACACCGACAATCTCTTCGGCCCGGCGCTTGGCGAGAAGACGGTCGATTATATTCGAAACGCGGCCGGCGTCGACGCGCGGTATTTTGAGCTTGAATCGCCTTACGGCCACAGGGCACCGTCGGTCGACTGGGCGAAATGGGAGGAGGCACTACGCTCTTTCCTGGACGCGTTCGCCGCGCCAGATGCAAAAACCGTTAAGTAGAGCGAGAGGGAGTTAGCGATGACCCAAGGCATGGTTTGCGCGCCGCAGCCAGAAGCAGTTGAGGCCGGTGCAGTCGCCTTGAAGAACGGAGGCAACGCGGTCGATGCAGCGATTACCTGCGCATTGGTGCAGACCGTTGTGGATCCGATGATGTGCGGAATTGCTGGCTTTGGCTCAATGCAACTTTACCTGCCGAAACGAGGACATCACGGGTATGTCGATTTTCATACGACTGCGCCGGCGGCCGCGACATCAGACATGTGGCTGGACCAAATCGAATCTCAGTCCCGTGACGGTTTCGGCTTCATATTGAAGAACCGCGCCAACGAAGTGGGTTACGAGTCAATAATGACGCCGGGAAGCCTGAAGGCGTATTACGAAGCGGTCGAAGAGTACGGCACCATGGACTGGAAAGACGTTATCCAGCCCGCCATCGATCATGCCGAAGAAGGTTTCGTCGTGCGACCGCATTTCGACGAATTCTGGAGCGCGTCGAACATTATGGGCCGCATGGCGATGGTGGATAAACTTCGGCATACGGATGCCGCACGGAATATCTATTTCGACGCGAATGACAACACTTACCCGATTGGTGCTACCGTGAAGAATCCCGATATGAAACGAACACTTGAGCGTATCCGGGATGGCGGCGCAGACCTCTTCTATTCAGGTGAACTCGGCGAAGAGATCGCTGACGACATGAAAAAAAACGGAGGACTACTATCCATCGATGACCTTCGGTCATACAAGACAATACGAAGTGAACCAGTCTGGGCCGAATACCGCGGACACAAGGTCGCCTCCAATCAACCACCAGGCGGCGGTCCAATGGTTCTCGAAATGCTGCAGATCCTTGAGCAGTTCGATCTGCCCGCTATGGGACATAATTCAGCGGACTACATCGCAACCATAGCCGAAGCCATGAAATGGGCGACGATCGACAAAGACAAGAAAATGGGCGATCCAGCATTCGAGGACGTGCCGGTGTCCGAATTTACAGACCGCGCTTATGCGGCTGAACTCGCAGAATGTATCCGGAAAGGAGAGAAAGCGAACGTCGTTCGCTATGGCCAGCCGGAAGAATCGAAAGATACGACCCATGTCACGGTCGTAGATGAATTCGGCAACGCCGTCTCGATGACCCATTCGCTTGGCATGCCATCCGGTGTTGTAACCCGCGGCATGGGGTTCATGTACAACGGATGTATGGGCGCTTTCGACCCACGCCCTGGTCTTCCGGGATCGATTTTACCCGGCAAGCGACGCTTTACCGCAATGTGCCCGACGATCGTGTTTCGGGGAGATAATCCTTACATCGTGGTTGGCGCACCGGGGGGAACATTCATCACGATGGGCGTTCTACAGGCGATTTTGAACGTCATGGACTTCGACATGACCATGCTCGAAGCGGTTTCTGCTCCTAGGATCACGGCAAACAGCAACACAATCGACGTAAGCAACCGCATTCCGAGGTTTGTAACAGATGAATTGGCGGCACGTGGCTATCCGATTTCGCGGAGCCCGTTCAGCTACGTCTTCTCAGGCGTACACGCTATCCGCATTGCAGAAGGAAAATGGGACGGTGGAGCCGACCCTGGCCGTGACGGGATGGCTCTAGCCGTGTAATCGGATGAGATTGACCACCAAAGAATTGGCTTAGGGTGCGCCTAAATTCTGTCAACGAGGCGTACAGCTTACAGCCCATTACAACCAGTACGAAAATAACTCTTTCAAACGTGAGCCGTTCTAAATCGCAATATTTGTTGGCCAAACCAGTTTCGGATTCTTCAAATTTAAGCTGTGTAAGAAATCCAGACATCACATGACACCCCAAATTCGCCGCGAACGCGAATTACTATAGATTTGAGAAGGTTGCGTTAGCTCTCAACAGTCAGGAATTTATAGATATGAATACAGAAAATATCGCATTCGAAAATATTGATTGCGTAATGTCATTAGAGCTGCAGGGTTCCGCACTGCCATACGGGGTAAAAGCTGCTTTGTACGATGCAGCCCGAACGGTGCACCACTCGCCTCTAGTTAAAGAAGCCGCACTAATTTTGAATCGCGCGCCATGCACCATTGGTGTAGTAACAGGCGCGCAAGTTCCCGATAAGATGCCACTGGGCGAAAATGATGGTCCCCTTGGCTCTGTTATTCTTGCAAAAGCGCTCGGAAAATTGGGACATAAAATTAATTTTTTCACGGATGCTGCCGCCGCAGAACCAATCGAGAAACTCCTCACTTGGCTGAATATTGACGCAGAGATCATACGTTTGGAGCCCGGTGATATCGATACTCAAAAAGCCGCAGCAAAGATGCTAGACGTTGGTGTTGCTGTCGAAAGGCTTGGTAGTAATCCAAATGGTATCCTGTATGGTGCTACGGGCGTTTCGCGGTCCAGTTTTAGGTGCAATACAGACACAATATTTAATGAGCTTACGGCCCTCGGTAAGCCTACTATCGGCATCGCTGATGGCGGAAACGAAATTGGTTGTGGAAAAATCCGTGATATTATTATCAAGACCCTCGAAGAATTTAACTTTGTCAAAAGAACACCTTGTGGAGGCGGAATTTTTAGTGTGGTGCCGACTGACGTCTTGGTGATTGCTACATCCTCAAATTTAGGGTGTGCTGGGGTCACTGCTGCTTTGGCACTTTTGAACGAAGACGCAAGCCTTTGCCATACAGATCATGCTGAACAAGCCTTAATTGCGAAAGGTGTCGAACTTGGTTTGACCGATGGCGGGTCCGGTAAAGTGATGGCAGCCGTCGACGGCGTTGCCGCTCATGTACACGCCAGTTTAGTCTCGATAATGGAGGCCATCGTGAAAAGGGCGCTCACTACAGCGGCGGAGAGAGATTTTTAAAATTCGGCCCTTAGGCGTTTTCTTCCCAGATAAACAAGTAGGCTCGGCCATCGTGCAGACTTAACAACACTAGCTAAAGGGTGAAAGCTAGCGATGGAAGATATCGTAGATCGTATCGACGCAGAAGTTCACAAATTGCGCAATGCGGACCCGCTTTTTTTCACGAGCTCATGACACCTGGACGCGCTCGTAACTTTATTCGTCATCACCGTTTAAATAAACGTCATCGCAACTCTTTTCTAAGATTAAAAGTCGCCACAAATTGTCCAGGCCGGGACGTTCGTTTGTAAATTATCGACGCATTTTCACAAGAAGTAATTGGCGACCATGAGTAAAGGGGCGGTCGCGCGCACTGGGAAATTCTTGAAGCCCTGGGCGTATATATCGGTATGGAACTAGAGAGATATTCGCATTGCGGAGCCATTACCCTCTGCGCAAATGTGCTGGAATGCTTGGAATGGTCTGATGGCAACGACACATTGGCTCGAGGGACTAATCGCTAATATGTGCGCCGAACGTACAAATATTCCTGGCTATGGAACAGGAATAATGAGGGGAGCCGGTTGGTTTGGAAAGCGAACGTTGGGGCAATTGTTTCCTCTCACCAAAGATCAACTGAAGTTTTCTCAAATTCATGGACCTGCGGACATTGGGCATTCCAATTTAGATTGGGGTAATGTGGCGAAATATGCCAGACAACTCCGCATGGAAGGCAACGTCGTTCAAGCATGCCGCGATAATTTGGTAGTGTGGGAAGTGTATCTTAACGGGATAGGCGCCGCCGGTTACCTCGAAGATGCATAAACCGAGAAAACAAAGGCAGTTCTCGATTATCATGCGTGAACGATTGAAATGTTTAAGGGCAAAGCCTTACTTCTAATTTTTTAGGTTCATCAGTGTTTAGAACAAACGAGCTCTTTGTAT
>CAXGSZ010000007.1:0-21839 GCA_964012455.1 uncultured Alphaproteobacteria bacterium | reverse complement strand
GTTTGGATCCCTCGTCGCGAGCTTATTTGGATCTGATCCAGGCCGTTCGCTCGGTCGCGCCATCTGAAGCATCAGAACTTCTGCGCCGTCTGGCCCGGCGGTCAGCTGCGGTGTCGCCTCTCCCGCTTCCACATGCATCAGTGAATGCCGAGGCAATTCTACCTCCGGGCCAACAAGCGAGCCTTCGCACACGAGGTAGTACTGTCCGCCCGCATCGGACAGAGCGCCTTCGGAGGCACCATTCGGCCCAAATCGGAATCCGACCGTGTCCACACCGTCCGGCTGCGGCGCCATCAGGTTTTCCCGTAGTGCCTCCCCCGCTGCGGGGCGCGGCCGTGTCGTATCGAAATGACCGGCGATATTGCGTCCCGCTCGCCCCGGCATGTTATGCCTATTGCCGGGCATCGCGAAGAAATCGCCGCTGGCGATCGGCCGAAGCGTGAAGAAAGAAAATCCTTCTTTCTCTCCATAGATCGGTCCGTAAGGCGTAAAAGCATCCGCATACTGGAAAGTCACTGCGCGGGCGTCCTTCGTGCCCATCTGGCAATCGCCATCCACCACGACCTGAAACTGGTCGATATCGTGGAAATGTGGCGTGATCAGGGCACCCGGATGCATCCGCTCCACCAGGAACGCCTGCGGGTTGGCATCTATAATTCCGGGGCTGCCGATATAGTCGCTGCGAAACCCTATGTGGCCATCGCGCGGCACTTCCTTGCGAACGGTGTCATGGCTCGAAACGGTCTGCATCAAGTTCTCCCCCAGCTCAATTACCCAGCAGCGGTAGTTTAACGACTTCTCGCCGACGGAGCGACATCGTCACCGCATCGGTCCATTCCATGTATTGAACGGCCGTAGCAAAATCGGTGTGGGTCACATCTTCCTTGCCGCGAATGGCGTTGACGAACTCCTCTTCGACGCGCCATGCACCGCGTTTCGATTTGGCAATCTTCACATCTTTCAAGCGCTTGTCACCACGCTTGCCCGCCGAAAGGGTCATCTCACCACCGCGCTCCTGGTAGAGGCGGAGCGTGCCTTCGGTGCCGAAGACGTGGATGTCGACGGGACAGGTCGCAAGCCCGGCGACTGTTGTCACGTTGAGGCGCATTTGCCCACCTTGCTCCATCTCGCCGGTGATATCGACATGATCGGGGATGCTTGCTGGACGCCGTCGGCCTTGTTTGTCGTGGCGATGCGCCACCACGCTCTGTCCGACCGCATGCACCGTTTTCATCGGACCGACCCAGCGCATCAACCCCTCATACCAGATGCCCATGCTCATGATGTTATTACCGGAGAGAGTGCGGTCGTGCCGCCAATGATATGGCGCATCGTAGTTCGGAAAGTCGCTGCCGGCCGCAACGCGCGCATCGAGAGAAATCAGTTCGCCGATATAGCCGGAGCCAATCATGTCGCCGATCGTCCGGTCAAAAGCCAAGGTCATCGGCGAGGGGACGATCTGCGCCACCAGATGAGCATGCCGACGAGACGCATCGAGCATCCGATGCCCCTCACCGGAATTCAGCGCCATCCGCGCCTCGCACATCACGTGTTTTCCAGCTTCGAGCGCGGCAATGGTGATTGGTGCGTGCATATAGGGCCAGGTGCCAATGCAGACGGCATGGATCGATGCGTCCTCCAAAATTTCCCGCCAATGCCCGCAAACTTTCGTAACGCCGAACTTATCGGCAATTCTGCGGCCGGAGGCCACAGTGCGATTGGCCACGGCTACCAGCTCGACGCCCTTTTGCTCTTTCAGCCCTGGGATATGGCGGGACCGTGTATTTCCACCAGCCCCGACCAGGCCAACACGAATGGTTTTGTTGGACAAGAAATTATCCTCCTCGACAGTTCTGCCGATATCCGGCGAATTGATTGCCAATCAGATTGGGTCGAGAACATCATTTGTCACGGCCGCTCAAATTTTGAGTGCGCCATGCTGAATGATGAAATTTTTAAGAGTTTCCTCTCGTACAATTTTATGTCGAACTCCAGAGGAACGCTCACTCTTAACCGGAGGGCGCGCTTTTATAGACTACCAGTCCACTACCAAAGTAGTTTGGGGCTCATGCGACTTAAAGCGTCAACGCGATTTGTGTCGGATGCGTGATGCGCATGAAAACGTGAGACCTCGGCCCTAGAGGACAAGGTGAACCAGCACCGCTCCTCCGCCACAGATCGCGAGGGTACGCAGGACATCCAAATGGAATCGGAGCATGGACACCACAGCAATCGCGGTAAACGCGATCGCGATCCAATTCGCCGTGCCGATATCAGGTCGCGGCAGGGACATCCCAGCCACGTCGATTGAGCCCACATCCGCGAAGACCACCCGAAGCCCGAACCACACAGCGAGATTCAAAATTACACCGACGACGGCTGCCGTAATACCGGAAAGCGCGGCATTCAGATAGAGATTCTCTCGCAGCCGCTCAATATACGGTGCCCCAAGAAATATCCACAGAAAGCATGGTACGAACGTCACCCATACCGTGATGATCGAGCCCAAGACACCTGCCAAAATTGGATCGATCCCGGCTGCCTGACGATAGGCGCCGAGGAAGCCGACGAACTGCGTCACCATTATCAACGGTCCCGGTGTGGACTCCGCCAATCCCAATCCATCAAGCATTTCGGGCCCGGTCAGCCAGTGATAGGTCTCGACTGCCTGCTGCGCCATGTAAGCTAGCACAGCATAGGCGCCGCCAAAGGTCACCACAGCTAGTTTGCTGAAGAAAGCGGCTTCCTGAGCGAAGACGTTCGCGCCGCCGAGCGTGCAGAACAACAATACGATTGGCCCGCCCCACAACAAGGAAAAGACGATCAAGAGCCGGATCGAGCGTCCCGCTGACGGCACCGTATGCGCAAGCTCGCCCCGCGCCGCCATATTGTCGACGACACTGCGTTCCTGCGTCGTCTCGAAACTGCTGCCGTCAATCACAAGGAAAAGATCCGGCCGGGTCATGCCACCGATAAGCCCGACCAGCGCAGCACCTGCAATGATGATTGGAAAAGGAACCTCGAACAGGAAGATCGCCACAAATCCCGCTGCTGCAATTAGATACATCGGTGCTGTCTTCAGCGCACGTTTGCCCATTCGGAACACGGCTTCTACGACGACAATCAAAACGGCCGCCTTCACGCCCACGAACGCGGCGGCGACGAGGGCTACTTGGGCATAAAACGCGTAGGCAATGCTTAGGAACAAGATCACCACAGCACCCGGCAATATAAATAGAATCCCCGCAATCAATCCGCCCAAAGTCCGATTGAGGAGCCAGCCAATATATGTCGCAAGTTGTTGCGCCTCGGGACCGGGCAGGAGCATACAGTAATTCAGCGCATGCAAAAATCGCACTTCATCGATCCAGCGCCGCTCCTCGACCAGCATCCGGTGCATTAACGCGATCTGCCCTGCAGGCCCTCCGAAACTCATTAGACCTATCTTCAGCCAGACAGCAAACGCTTCCACGATATGGGGTGCGTTTCGCGCTTCATTTTCATTAGCCATATGCCGCCCCAGCTCGATCATGCGCACACTGATGTCGGCAACTCATGTGTTTCCGAGTTGATATTCCGCAACTGGTTCCTTGGCAAAGCGGCGATGGATGAGCCCGTGTAAATGAAGCAAGGAACGGTACGTTCGGATTCCTACCCTTATCGGGCTGCGGCATTGAGGCCGGCGATATATCCCCATGTGAGGCAGGGACCTAACGTCGTGCCGGCACCGACGCCTTTCGAGCCGAAGCAATTGGCCATGACGTTGCCGGCGGCATAGAGGCCTTCGATGGCAGTGCCGTCAGACCGAAGAACTTCCGCGCGTTCATTCGTGCGGGGGCCACCCTTGGTGCCAAGAAAGCTGGCCTTGAACGGCATCGCGTAGAACGGCGGTTTTTCAATCGTCCCGAGCGTTGGATTGGGCTCATGGCGAGGATCCCCGCCGCGGTTCCGGTCCCAGGTGGATGCACCACGATCGAAGTCTTCGTCCTTACCTGAACGGGCAAAGTCACTGAAGCGGCTCGCCGTCTCGGCAAGTTTGGCAGGATCGACATCGATCAACTCCGCCAGCGCCTCCAGCGTATCCGCCTGAAACCGGTTGCCTTTGAACGCCTTGCTTGGAAGCGCATGAGGATATTTCGCAGCGAATTGGCTGTCGTAAATGCGCCATGCCGGCAGATGTAGCGGCGCGCCACTTTCAAGATCGCGCTCCGCAAAGGCGAGCCCGATATTCATCTGCTTCTCGTTTACGAACCGCTTTCCATGCCGGTTGACGATCATCGAGTGCGGCAGAAAGTAGTCCGCGGCGGGCTGTCCCTGCAGGCGCCCCTCGTACATCACCGGCGTCGTTCCCATGACCAGCGCCTGATCCATCCGGTCAAGCTGTGCGCCGGCCGCTTCCGCCATACGCTGTCCGTCGCCGGTATTGGTCGATGGGCTTGCAGTCCATTCGACAGGGCCAGGTAAATACTTGGCCATCATATCCGCGTTCCATTCGAACCCACCGCTGGCAAGCACAACGCCCTTGGTCACGTTCACAGTGACCGTCTGCCCGTTTCGTTCAATCTCGATACCGTTGACTTTGCCATCCGTCGTGACCAGGCCTTTCGCAGGTGCGCCTGTCCATATCTCGATACCGGCGTCGAGACTGCCTTTCAACAAGCCGATGCTCAGTGAATTCCCGCGTGTACGGATATTTCGGAGCGTGCGCCAAAACAGGCGTGGTGCGTAGCGCAACGCCCATTTCTTCGGATTGGCGAAGAAAAAGGTGTCGACAATTTCTTCATAAGTTAGCCAGACGGAGAGTGTCGGCTTTCGGACTTTTTCAGCCCAGCTATCGAGGATATTTAGTGACAGCGGTGCAGCAGAGACATTCCGGCCGCGCTTCAACCCGCCTGCTTCCTCTGCATAGGGGTCCGGGTCGTTGTTGGGAACGAAGCGGATAGGCGTGCGCTCTTCCAGAAATGAAAGTGTTTCCGGAACGTAATCGACAAAGGCCGCCCAGAGTGGCTCTTCGGTGTTGTGCCAACCGTCTGGCGAGACCGCCCTGATATAGTCGAGCACCGCTTCACGGCTATCGGAAATGCCAAGGCGTTGGGTGTGGTGGTGGCGGGGCGCCCAGATGCATCCACCCGACATCGCTGTTGTACCACCGACAACGTCCGCCTTTTCAATCACGAGAACCCGTGCTCCTCTCGCGGAGGCAGACAGCGCCGCGCTCAAGCCCGCCGCGCCGGTTCCCACCACCACGACGTCGAACAAATTGCTGTCCTGGGCCGTTCCATCTTCTGGTACTGCCACGCTTCTAGCTCACCAATCCACGCGCATTGCCAAACCGCTCGAAAAGAACTTCGTCAAGTTCCTTATCGCTAGAGGTAACCAAAGCACCGGGACGCGTGCGATAAGCTTCGTGGAGATAGGGCGGCTCGGGCTCGAGCCCGCTTTCAAACAGTTCACGGGCGGATTCTATCAGAAGACGACGGAAGCGAACGATCGCCGCATCGGTCGCAGTGAGTGTTTCTTGCGTGCGATCTGCGACGAATCCCTGACTTTGCTGGATCATAATATCCTGCTCCGCAGTGCCCTTGACCCCGGTATATGTTTCGCGCCGCTGTACACTTCGGTCGATGCCGTAATCGTTAGACTTGTTCCGGACCGGCATGTACTCGCTATCAATTTCGGCGATGATGCCGTGCCCAATCTTGAACTTGTCAAGCTCTGCCTGTTGCAGGTCGCGCTCTGGGTTCCATGCATAGCAATACATCCAGCACGACGTATCCTCCACGGGGAAAAGCGTGAACCCATAGTAAGTTTCGCCGGGCACTGTCGCCGGGCCGGTACCGTGGGACGGCAGCATAAACTGCGTCATCCGCCAATAAAGTTCTCCTTCGTGGTCGGTAACCCGCGCACCGCCGGCGACAAAGCCGACCTCATGGCCTAGAAGATCAAACTTGGGGCGCCCGTCTCGGCGCATCCACTCAAGATGACGATTGGGGGAATTGGCATCCCTGTTCTCCGTCGTCTCAACGTTCGGGGCCGGCATGTGCAAGAAGGAGAAATGCGACGTGTCCAGGTCACCTTCCATTGCCTGCGCCCAATTGCACTCGACAAACTGTTTCATAACGTAGCGCCGGGAGGCATGCACCAGCCCGAACTCCAGTCGCGGCACTTCCGGCAACTCAGGCATTGTCGGCCCCATATAGGCCCAGACAACATCTCCATACTCTCGGGTTGGATAGGTCTTGATACGCATGGTCTGGTGGTGGCGCACGCCCGGAGGAACGTTCGGCAGATCAACCGCATTTCCGTCGACGTCGAATTTCCAGCCATGATAGACGCAGCGTAGGCCGCATTCCTCGTTGCGGCCGAAAAACAAATCGGCGCCGCGGTGTGGACAACGCTTGTCCATCAACCCGACGCGACCGTTCGTGTCGCGGAACGCAACAAGCTCCTCGCCCATGACTGTGACGCGCAACGGATCGCTGTCCGGCTCGGGCAGTTCCTCGGATAGAGCGATTGGCTGCCAGTACCGACGGAAATACTCGCCCATCGGGGTGTCCGCGTCGGTCTCTGTCAGGATGGCATTCTCTTCAGCCGTCAACATCGGATCGCCCTCCTTACAACACCAGTCCGCGATTGTGACCGAACCGTTCGAGCAACACATCTTCGAAGGGCGTGCCCTCACTAGCAAACCAGCTGCCAGGACGGGTTTTGTATGCGTCATGCCGGCGGGGCGCTTCCGGCTCTTCTCCGTCCTCGGCGAGACGTCGGGCGCCCTCCATTACCGTCCGCCGAAACTTCACGACCGCCGCATCGGTCGCGGTCAGGTTTTCGCGCGTGCGGTCCGCAATGAGACCCTGGCTCTGTTGAATCATGATGTCCTGCTCGGCTAATCCCTTAATGCCAGTAAAGGTTTGGGTGCGCTGAACATTGCGGTCGATCTCGTAGTCGTTCCCGCGATTTCGCAGGGGAATGTAGTTTTCATCCGTCTCCGCGATAATACCGTGGCCGGTGGTCGAAAGCTTCTCCCGTTCTGCATTACCCAGGTCACGTTCCGGATTCCACGCATAGCAATACATCCAGCAGGCCACGTCCGTAACCGGCACCACCGTGAAGCCGAAGTATGTCTCGCCTGGCATCGTCGAAGGGCCGGTTCCATTGGCGGGGAACGTATACTGCGTCATTCGCCAATATGTCTCGTCGGCTTCATCCGTCGCCCGCGCGCCGCCCACCACAAACCCGACATCATGCTCCAAAATCTGAAATTTCGGCATGGGGTCATTGCGAATCCACTTAAGTCGCCTTTCATCCGCCGGTGCATCAAGATTTTCATTCGACGGTACGCTTGGCGCCGGCATATGAAGGAAGGAGAAGTGCGAAGTATCGAGATCGCCTTCCATAACCTGCGCCCAATTGCACTCCATCAGCTGTTTGGTCACATAGCGGCCGCCAGGTGCAACAAAGCCAAACTCCATATGGGGGAGTTCGGGAATGCCATTCTCCTGTGGCCCTAAATACGCCCAAACAATTTCGCCAAACTCTCGGGTCGGATACGCTTTGAGACGAACTGTTTCATGATGCCGCACCCCTGGCGGCACATTCGGTAGATCGACCGCCTTGCCGCCGATGTCGAACTTCCAACCATGATAAACGCAGCGGAGACCGCACTCCTCGTTCCGCCCAAAGAACAGATCGGCACCGCGGTGGGGGCACTCGCGTTCGACCAATCCGACTTTTCCCTCCGTGTCTCGAAAAGCGACTAGTTCCTCGCTGAGCACCGAAACCCGCACCGGATCGCCATCGGTTTCCGGCAATTCCTCCGACAAAAGCACCGGCTGCCAAAAGCGCCGAAAGTACTGTCCCATCGAAGTTTCCGGACCAGTTTGCGTCAACAGGTCGTTCTCTTCCGTCGTCAGCATCCCCTATCGCTCCGTTCACTTCCCGTCATGTTAAGTAGTATGCCCTAAAACTCCTCCAGCAAGCGCCCTTTGTCGTAGAACCTGTCGTCGATGCCAGCTGCCCGGAGCGCATGCCAGATCAACGCGATGTTTATCGCAATCATCGGCTTACCCATTTGCCGCTCCAGCGTCGGAAAGAGATCAACGGTGCTGAGGTTGGTGCCGACCTGAACGATGGCATCGACGTCGTCTCCGTCGAGTTCGTTGACGACGACATCAAGCACACGGTCGCGCGGCGTGTTGGCGATGCCATGCGCGCTATCGCATTTCAAACCGTGCAACCGCTTGATCTCAAATCCGGACTCGCCAAAGAAAGTCCGGACCTGCTCATCGGCCACTGGCTGGTAGGGCGTCAGGACCGCGATATCTCTGATTCCAAAGGCTTTCAACGCGGCGTCGGCGGCATTCGCGCCCGTCGTGAGACCCATATCCCGGCCGATAATCTCGTGGATACGAGCCTGAAAATCCTCGTTCCCGGCGCGCCCGCCCCAGAAGGTCTCGGCCGACATGCCCATCATCGCATATGTGATCTCCGCCGTGACCAGATCGCGCATCGACAGTGGTATTGTCTCCTGTATGGCTTCGACAAAACGCAGGAAACTGGCATCATCTGAAAGGTCCCGCACTTCGATGAAAAACCGCCCAAAATGCCAAGTGACCCCCTCCGGGATTATTCGCTGACAATCGTATTCGACAGCGATATTGGTTGAAGGAATGGCAATACCGATGCGCGCCCGCTCACCGATCCAGCGTTCTTCCGACATGAATGTATCCTCTCTTTGTCTGGATCACATATGTCCTCGGTGTATTCTCACTTGGCGGAAGGAAGATGCCAATGGACAAGACAGTCGTGATGAAAGCGAACGACAATGTTGCGACATGCCTCGCCGACATGCGCAAGGGAGAGGAAGCTGTCGTCAAGATTGATGCCGAAACGCGTTCGGTGACGCTAAAGGACGACATCCCTTTCGGACACAAGATCGCGCTGACGGACATCACCGCGGGCGGTGAAATTACCAAATACGCTGAAACGATCGGCATCGCATCCCAGCCAATCGCGGCGGGGGAGCACGTACACATCCACAATGTCGAAAGTGTCCGCGCCCGTGGGGATAAATCATGACACAGTTCATGGGATATCGGCGTCCAGACGGCCGTGTCGGTGTGCGCAACATCGTCGCCGTGGTATCAGCAATGGACAACACAAACCCGTGCGCCTCCCGAATCGTCGATATCGTCAACGGCACTATCGCCATCGCGACTCCGTTCGGCCGCACCCAAATCGGCCATGATTTTGAGATGACACTGCGAACGCTTGCCGGGATCGGGGCTCACCCGAATGTCGCATCGGTGCTGGTTCTCGGCCTGAGCATGACGACGGCAAATGCCCTTGCAGACCGCATCCGACCCAGCGGCAAACCAGTCGAAGCACTTGGCTTGCAGGAAGCCGGCAGCACCATGGCTCTGACGACGGAGGGTGCGCGCGTGGCCGCCGACCTGGTCGTCGCCGCGTCGGAAAAGGTGCGCACGGAATGCGCGTTCGCCGACCTTATCGTCGCCGTGGAATGCGGCGGTTCGGACACGACCTCCGGTCTCGCTTCAAATCCGACTGTCGGTCTCTTCGCCGACCGGTTCATTGATGCCGGAGGCACGATCATCCTTTCCGAGCCCGCAGAATTCATGGCCGCGGAACACATTCTCGCCGAACGTGCGGTCCATCCCGAGGACGGCAGACGTATCTATGAGATGGTCCAGTGGTTCGAAGACGAGGCGAAACGCAACGGCGTTGACATGCGCGGTACCAACCCGACACCGGACAACATTGAAGGCGGACTGACTACCCTGGAAGAAAAGTCCCTCGGTGCGATCGCCAAGGGCGGTTCGCGCCCGATTGTCGAGGTGCTGGACTATGCGGAAGCACCGTCAAAACGGGGTCTCGTCATCATGAACACGCCGTCCGCCGCTTGCGAGTCGATGACCGGCCTCCTTGGCGGCGGATCGCATATGATTATCTTTTCGACCGGCCGGGGTAACGCCATCGGCGCGCCAGTGTCGCCGACCGTGAAGATTACCGGCAATCCGCACACCGCCGCGACGATGAAAGAGAATATTGACGTTAACGTCAGCGCGATCATCAGTGAGGGCGAGGCATTGGAGACCGCGGCCGAGCGCCTCTGGGACGAAATGCTAAAGGTAGCGCAAGGCAAGATCACTCGCTGCGAGGTTTTGAAAGAAGATCAGCTCTCGGTCAGCCGTTTCGGTCCGTCGGTGTAAAACCGTGGGCGACCTGAACCTCAAACTCGACGACCTACAGGCACTGACGCAACGTATCCTGGCGGCGCACGACACGAGCGCAGGCAACGCCGAGCAGGTCGCGACGGCCCTCGTCCTGGCGGAGGCGGACGGTCAAAAGGGCCACGGAGCATCGCGCATCCCCTCCTATGCTATACAGGCACGTTCCGGCAAGGTTGACGGGCACGCGACACCGGTATTGGAACACGTCGCCGACGCCGCGCTCCGCATCGACGCTCGGAGCGGTTTTGCCTATCCGGCACTCAACGTCGCGGTTGACGGTCTCGCGGCACTAGCACCGCGGACCGGAATCGCCGCCGCGGCGATCGCAAATTCGCATCATTCTGGCGTCGCCGGACACCAGGTTGAAGCGCTGGCCCGCAAGGGATTGGTCGCGCTCAGCTTCGGCAACGGGCCGGTCGCAATCGCCCCCTGGGGCGGAAATCAGGGGGTCTTCGGCACCAACCCGCTGGCTTTCGCAGCGCCCCGCGGCAATAGCGATCCGCTGGTGATCGACATGAGCCTGTCGAAAGTGGCGCGCGGCAAGATCAATGCCGCCGCCCAAGTCGGTGAGAGTATTCCCGAAGGATGGGCGGTCGACGCGGATGGCAATCCGACGACGGACCCAAAGGCGGCGCTCGCCGGCACCATGCTGCCGATGGGCGATGCCAAGGGTGCACAGCTGGTCCTTATGGTAGAGATTCTAGCTGCCGCGCTCTCCGCCTCACAGTTCGGTTACGAAGCCAGTTCTTTTTTCACCAGCGAGGGTGATCCACCGCATGTCGGGCAGCTGTTGTTGGCTATCGACCCGAGACCGTTGTCCGCCCGCGGTTTTGGCCCTCGCCTCGGAGACCTCCTGGCAGAGATCGCCAATCAACCAGGAACGCGACTTCCGGGCGAACGCCGCTACGAGTTGCGGGCCATAGCCGCAAAAGACGGTGTTACCCTTCCGGGGGCGCTGGCACAGCAACTACGCGACATGCCCGGCGGATCGGGCTAGGTCAATACTCAAGCGAATTGAACGTGAGGAGCGCGCCATGCAATCGACCGTCTATGCAGGTGCCGCCAAATGGACGGCGGCCAAGAACAAGGATCATCAGTTCGGACTGTTTCGTCTCAAGGCCGGCAGTGACGATTGGGAGAACCTCACGGCGGGCGGCCTCCCCGAAAATTGCGAAGTTCGAGCCATCGTCATCGATCCGCGGCAGACGAATTGGATCTATATCGGGACCCAGCTCGGCCCCTACGTCAGCGAGGATGGGGGCGACAGCTGGAAATCCCTGCCGCTCGGCAGCGACAATGCGGTGACCTGGTCCATCCTTTTGCATCCGACCGACGAGAAGGTCATCTATGCCGGAACACAAGACCAAGGCGTGTTTCGTACCACCAACGGCGGCACCAACTGGGAGGAACTCGATGTGCCCGAGCCAGCCGGCCTCTGTCGGATGGGCTTCCCAAGCCGAACGGTGCGGATGTGCCTCGACCCGAGCAATCCGGACGAAGTCTATGTCGGGGTCGAGGTTGGAGGTCTGGTGCGCAGCCTCGATGGCGGCGATACCTGGGAGGATATCGGCAGGGGCCTGATGGACCTTGCCGGTCAGGATCACCTGCGCAGCCAAATCGGCAGCGATTCCGATACAGAAGGTATGATGGACACGCACGCGACGACCGTCAGCGCCGCCCATCCGGGCGTCGTCATACACGCCACGCGGATGGGCCTCTTCCGCAGCGACGATAAGGGCGAGACCTGGTCTGAGATGGGTATCGGCAAGCACTCGCCGCTCACCTATGCCCGCGACGTACAGGTTTCGGTCCACGAACCGGAAACCATGTACGCGGCCCTCAGCGTGGCGGCGGTGAGTGACGCAGGTTCACTTTACAAGAGTACGGATTTCGGCGAGACCTGGAGCCGATACGACCACGACGTCTCGGTCGAAAGCACGATGATGCATATCGGGCAGAACGCCACGACACCGGACCGCGTCGTCGCTGGT
The DNA here is from genome assembly GCA_964012455.1 of uncultured Alphaproteobacteria bacterium. Classification (GTDB taxonomy): domain Bacteria; phylum Pseudomonadota; class Alphaproteobacteria; order UBA8366; family UBA8366; genus UBA6544. The sequence continues at coordinate 9,598 of CAXGSZ010000007.1, read as the reverse complement.
GCGCGCCGGGGTCAGGTTTTCTGCACGGAGGACGGCGGCGATAGCTGGATCCAGAAGGACCTGCCGGGCGACGTTCAGGGCATCTACGCAGTTGCTTGTGCATAAGGCAGATCACCTGATGTAGGATGTCTAGAGCTTAAATCCGTTCTAGCGTGGCCAGGTGCGGAGGCCTATCAGACCACCGTCGACAGGCAAATTGACCGCGGTCACCCAGCGCGCCTCGTCCGACAGGAGATAAACCGCAGCGTGGCCGATATCCCATCCAGTACCTTTGGTCTGCATCGGCACCATCTCGACCCGGCGACGCAGCGCCTCCTCGCCAAGGCGGGCTACCATCGGTGTCTCGACCGTACCGACGATAATACAGTTACAGCGGATGCCTTGGGTCGCATAGTTCGCAGCCGTCGAATGCGTGAGACCATGCAAGGCTGCCTTCGCAGTCGCATAGGCAGCGGACCCCTGATCGGCAATCATCCCGGCCCACCCAACGATCGACGAGATATTAATGATCGAGCCACCGGTATTGCGCAGCATTGCCGGGACAACGGCCTTGGTCCCCTGCATCGCTGTCTTGAGGTTTACCTGAACGACCGTGTCCCAGTCCTCTTCGGAAATTTCCGCGATGGTGCCGGCAATACCGCCGCCAACATTGTTGACCAAGCCATCGACCTTGCCATAGCGCTCCTCCGCTGCGGCGACCATGGCATGCGCATCCGCTTCGGTACTGACATCGCCCGCGAAGACCGATGCTTCACCTCCCTCCGCCGCGATCTCCGCGCGCAAATCCTCCGCCCGATCGGCCGAACGGTTGACCAGCAGGATCTTGGCGCCTTCGCGCGCCGAAAGGACAGCCATCGCCTTTCCGGTGCCGACCCCTTCGCCGCGCGATGCCGCACCCGCAATAATGATTACCTTGCCGTCGAGCCGTCCCGTCATGTCATTTATCCTCTTCAGGCCGTTCTTTCGTACTCTGCCACCAACCGGTCGATCAATTCCGCGACCGACGGCACATCTTTTACACCCGAGACGGAATGGCCCGCCGACCAAGTATCCTTCCAGCGCTTGGGACGTTTGTCCGGGTCAATGTCTTCAGAGACATCGATCATGCCACGTTCCGGCAACGCGTCGGGATCGAGACCCGCAGCGACGATCGACGGGCGCAGCTTGCTCGTCGGCAGCCCGGTGAAAGCACTTGTCTGGATGACGTCGTCGAGCGAACTGTTGACCAGCATATCCTTGTACCCCTGCACCGCCATACTTTCTTGCGTGGCAATGAAGCGAGTGCCCATATACGCGAGATCGCAGCCTAGCGTCATGGCCGCACGAAGAGCGACCCCGTCGCTCACACCACCGGCCAGCACGACGGGCCCTTCATAGATCTCCCGCACCGCGCGTACAAAGGCGAATGGGTTGGCCCAGCCGGTTTGCCCCCCGGCGCCGGCTGTTAGTAGGATCAGCCCGTCGACACCCGTATCGACCGCCTTTTCCGCATGGCGAATCGAGGCAATATCCGCGAAAACGCGACCGCCATACTCGTGAATGGTCTCCATGACCGGCGCCGGACTGCCCACACTGGCAATGACCAACGGCGCCTTGTGTTTCGCGACGAGAGCCGCGTCCTCCTGCAGACGAGCATTTGATTTGTGGACGATCAGGTTTGGCGCGAAGGGCGCGGACCCTTGCGTCTCGGCCGCAATTCGGCCAAGCCATCCATCGAGTTCGTCCAAGGTGCGGCAGTTGGCCGTCGGAAACGACCCAATGACCCCTGCTCTGCACGCGCCGATCACCAGGTCGGGGCCCGATACCAGGAACATCGGTGCCGAGATCAGCGGCAGACGGAGCTTATTGGCAATATCGGACGGAAGGGTCATAACCCCTCTCCTTCTTACAAACCAACCCTTCCCGCAGTTGGAAAGGGGTCGGTCGGCAACCGGCGATCAAGTCCGATACTGAGTGAACGCGGTCGTCGTGGCACCGGCGTTCTCATCGGTGCGAACGTTAACCAGCGCCACCTTGCCGGCCTCGTTGGCTTCACGCGCCCGGTCGAGCGCAGGGCGGATATCATCCGGATCCTCGACAAACTCCGCATGACAGCCGAGCCCTTCGGCCATCTTGTCGAAGCGCGTGTAACCGAGGTTCCTGCCCGGTTTTTCTTTCTTCGGATCGGCCGTCCAGCCGCCGTTCAGGCTGATCACGACAGTAATAGGAAGGTCGTGACGCACCGCCGTGTCGAGTTCCATCGCATTAAATCCAAAAGACCCGTCACCGTGAACGACAACAACCTGCTTGTCCGGCTTCGCCGCTTTCGCCCCGACGCCGAACGGCAGGCCGACACCCATGGTGCCGAAGCAGCCTGAGTTGAGCCGGTGGCCCGGGGTAAAAGTTGGCATGGCCTGGCGTCCGAAGTTAAGGATCTCCTGTCCGTCCACGCACAGAACACCGTCGCGGTCAATAAAATCACGGACTTCCTTGCAGAGACGCAGTGGATGGATCGGCTTCGAGGGATCGGAGAGAACTTCTTCTGCCTGCGCCGTCTTCGATGAATTGTGTCCGCGCAGCCGTTCGCGCCACGTTGCGAAAATGTCCGGGGTGACTTGACCATCTAAAGCGTCAGTCAGCTGTCCCAGGACCGTTTTGATGTCGCCGACGACACCGACATCCAGCTTGCGCGGACTATTGGCAATCTCGCCCGGATCGATATCGACGCGCACGACGGCAGCATCCGCGTTAAAGCGCGGCGGCGCCGCGTGGCCTATGATGTAGTTCATCCGCGTTCCGAGGACGAGGATCACATCAGCCTCACGGAAGGCTGTCGAACGTGCTGTCAGGTAGCAGTACTCGTGATCCTCGGGGATTACGCCACGACCCTGCGGCGTCGTATAGAATGGGATTCCCGAGGCTTCGACGAAGGTCTGCAGTTCGGACGAGGCGTCAGACCAGAGAATACCCGAGCCCGAAATGATGACCGGCTGTTTCGCGCCTTTCAGCAGCTCGAGGATGCGCTTGACCTCGGCGCTGCTCGCCGCCGGACGGGAACGCTTCTCCGGATCCCAGGGATCGGGCCAGTCGATCTTATTCTCGTCAACTTCGGCGTAGAGGACATCGCCCGGGAGATCGAGGTAGACCGGACCCGGCTTGCCGCCCATAGCTTCGTGGAAGGCGCGGTTGATAAGCTCGGGTATCCGTCTTGGATCATGCACCCGATCTGCCCATTTGGTGCAGGGCTCAAACATGGGCACCTGCTCGATTTCCTGGAAGACTCCATGCCCGGTGGACGCATCGGGGCTGGCGCCACCCAGAGCGATGATCGGAGTACAGTCCGCCCAGGCGTGCGCCACACCGGTGACAAGATTCGTTGTCGCCGGTCCAGAAGCCGCCATGCAGACGCCGGGGCGGTTGCGCAAACGAGCATAGGCGAAGGCCATCATCGCTGCCGCCTGTTCATGGCGAACATCGATGCCGCGGATACCCTGACCCATTGTGGCCAGTTCCACATGCATCATGGGACCACCCATGATGTAGAAAAACATATCGGCGCCCTGGCGTTTCAGGGCCTGTCCTACGATATCCGATCCGATCGCCATTTCTGTCTCCCTCTGGAAATATCGGACACACAAATTCTTGCGCGCCACCTAGCCATTTACATGCGTCAAAACACCGGGATTTCGAGGTTCCTCGGCCGGGCCGCTAAATCAGGCCCAACCACCTGCAATCGGCCCGACATGACCCGTTACATAGCCGCATTTGTCGGGGGCAAAAAGGCGATCAACTCGGCCACTTTTCCCGGACGGCCCAGACGCTTCGACGGAATATACGATAGAAATTTTTTTGCCATCGCCGCCTCGTTCTGTATCAGTTCGGGAGGGAAATATGTCGGGTTTTCAACGTAATTCGGCGCAATCGCGTAAATCTGCATAGTTGGACGACGCGAGTTCTAGAAAGATTGACTTTACCATTGCATTTTCCGCTCCACGTCCTGTTGCGAACATCGAGTAGTTTGCGATACCGCGTATCGGCGCCGCCGACGTCGCCAGGATAACCTTCCCGCCTCCGGTCAACTTAATTGACGGTACCGCGGCGGAAACGAGGCGATACGGACAGACAACCAGTGCCTCCATGGCGCGTCGCATTTCGTCCGGATCCGCCTCATCGACCGGCGCACGGATCGCAGGATAGGCGTCGTTGCTGATCGGCGCGTCGATTCGCCCATGCGCGTCGAGTGCTGCGGCGACATCATCCTCAGGATATTGAGCGGTAAGCGCGAATATTCTGGGAAACTCGCTCTCGAAAGTATTGCGGCTCTCGCCGTCAGAAAACATCTCATCGTGACATATGACGGTTGCCCCGCTGGTTCTCAGCAATCTTGCGCATCCCGGTACGACGAAGTGCCGCGCGTAGGCGACAAGGACGACACTATTATCGAGAATCTAGTCTCCCGCATTCCCTTGTAGCGCTGCATCGATTGCATCGGGCACCGGCGTGTAGCTCTTCGCTGTGACGAGATTGGCAAAGACCGCCTCCGGTCCACCGGCCCGTTCGATCAACTCCTTTTGTGCCGCATTGGCCCGGCGATCGACTTCCTCCGGATCAATCATAGCGCGCAGAATTGAATCGTAGTCCCGCAGAATATCGACATAAAGTGGGTCATCCGAGAGATCGTGTATCTCTTCGGGATCGGTTTCGAGATCGAAGAGTTCCGGCGCGAATCCGACATAGTAGATGTACTTGTAACGTCCTTTGCGAATCATATAGGAACCGGACGGCGACTTCGAAGCATGATACTCGCTAAAAGCGATTCGCTCCGGGTCTTCTTCATCCATCGCCAGCGTGAAGAGTGAACGGCCGGGAAGGGAATCAACATCGGGGTCCTCTGCCGCGGTCGCATCGATGACGGATGGATGGACGTCCACGAGCGTTACGGGCGTGTGGCAAAGTTTCCCGGACCGCACGTCGGCGCCAGCCACGATCAGCGGAATACCGCTCGCTTCCTCGTAATGGTTTGATTTACCCCACATGCCGCGCGCACCAGCATTGTCGCCGTGATCCGACGTATAGATGACCCGCGTGTTGCCGAAGCCGCCCAAGCTCTCCAGCGTCTGCAATACCTGTCCCACCATCGCATCGGAAAAACTGCAAAGGCCGAGGTAGCCTGCAGCAGCAACACGGTGCTGTTCATCGCTCGCGTCTTCCCGGGCCTGATCGGCAACGTATCCCGCAAACCAAGGATGATGCTGAAAGTCGGTACGATGATCGAGCTTCGGCACCGGCATGGCATCCACGTCATACAGATCAAAGAACTCCGCCGGCGCCATCAGCGGGTAGTGCGGTGTTACGAAACTGACGAAGAGGACCCAAGGCTCTTCACACACGGCCGCATCGAGCAGCCATTCGCAGGAGAGTTCCGCAACCTTCCGGTCATACCGCGTATACTCGCTTTCCCCGCGACCGGCGCCAAAGACGATGCTCGCCAACCCGCCATCCTTGTTGCGCGGTGGCGGTGTAAAATCGGGAAACTGCTTGCGCACCGACATATGGATCATGCCGACGCCGTCCTTGATGTGCATCGGAAGGTGCCGCCGATCGAAACCGGTCGGGTCTTGATCCAAGCGGTAATGCAGTTTGCCGATCGATTCGACACAAACCCCGGCATCCTGCAAATGATGCCCCCAACCCTTCACCCGCCCGTCGTAGGCGATGGCGTTGTCCCAATATCCGATATCGTGAACATAGCGACCCGTCGCAAAGCTGGCGCGCGCGGGAACGCAGATCGGACTGTTTGTATAAGCCCTATCAAAGCGTGTTCCGCGCGCCGCCAAAGCGTCGAGGTTCGGCGTCTGAACCAAAGAATGCCCGGCGCAGCCGAGCATCTTTGGATTGTGCTCGTCGGCCATAATGATGAGCAAGTTTCTCGGCTCCATCGCCACCACCCCGCAGCTTCGCGTCGGCCGTTATTGCACCGTCGACTTAGAGGTCGGAATGATGCGCGTGACGACATTTTGTTCCCGGTCGAGATAGTCCGGCACGCGGGGACCCATCTCATTCTTCCAATATTCGGTTTCGTAGACGGCTGCATAGAGCTCCTTGCGCTGTTCTTCACTCTCAAAGCGCCGCAGCCATACATAGACCGATTCGTCTTCTTCGCCGGCAAAACTTCCGCAAATCACCATGCCCTTGGAGACCTGGAACGGGATGATCTCTTCTTCCATGATTTTTACCCATTCGGCGAGCTTGCCGGGTTTCACCTTGTATTGCCGCAATTCGTAAAAGGCCATTGGTCTTCACTCCTTGAATAAAGTTTTTTGCCGCGCGCCGACCCGGGCCGGACCTTTTATGAAACATCGAGTTTTCACAGGAAGGAACAAGCGGGCAGGCACGAAGAATTCTGTTTGGTACCGTTATATTCGGCTTAAATATCTATGCCGATGCTTGAATTCCTGACCTTCCGGCGACTGCTGCTCGTCCTCACCGTCCAGTTGACGACCCTGCTGCAGGGCATGTCCATCACCGTCATCTCGGTTGTCATGCCGCAGATGAAGGGAACGTTGTCGGCCACCCAGGATCAGATTGCCTGGACCGTGACCTTTAATCTCTTGGCCACCGCTATCGCGACGCCAATGACCGGCTGGCTGGCGGCGCGGCTCGGTTGGCGGAACCTGCTGGTCGGCACTGTCGTCGGCTTTACCATCGCGACCGTGCTCTGTGGAACGGCGGATTCGCTTGAGGCGTTGGTCTTATATCGCATCCTGCAAGGCGTCTTCGGCGCGCCCCTACAGCCGCTCGGCCAAGGTATGTTGCTCGCCAGTTTTCCAAAACACCTGCATGCCATGGTGCTGATGATGTGGGGCATCGGCGGGGTCTTCGGACCAGTGCTCGGTCCCGTTTTCGGCGGGGTCATGGCCGAGGCTATCAACTGGCGCTGGGCCTTCTTCGCCATGGTGCCCTTTGGCATCATTGCGGCGATTACCTCTTGGGTCAGCCTAACCGAAGAAGAACGCAGCACGTATCGAAAACTGGACGTCTTTGGCATCGCCATGCTGTCGATCGCCATCGGCGCCGCGACCCTGATGTTCAACCGCGGCCAGCGCCTTGACTGGTTCAACTCGCCCGAGATCATCATCGAAACCACCGTCGCCTGTGTCGCTTTCTATCTCTATCTCGTACACACATTCACGGCGGAACGGCCGTTCTTCGATCGGGCGCTCTTCGTCAACCGGAATTTCGTGATGGGCCTGGTGCTATCTCTCCTTATGGGGATGCTCAGCTACACTCCGATGGTGATGTTTCCGCCGATGATGAAGGAGCTGGCAGGCTATCCGGAGAGTATCATTGGCTACTTGCTGACCGCCCGCGGGGTCGGCAACTGGCTGAGCTTTCTCATCGTGGTACCGCTGACACGCCGATGGCCGCGCGCAACCCTGGCGCTGGGTCTTACCTTCCAGGCAATCTCGGGCTTTTGGATGGCGCAGCTCGACGTCACCGTGAATGCAACGGATGTCTTCTGGATGAACGTTTTGCAGGGCTTCGGATTCGGCCTTGGCTACACGCCGATGGCGACGCTCGCTTTCTCCACATTGCAGGACCGTTTGATGGTCGAAGGATCCGCCCTGTTCAACGTGCTGCGCCATTTCGGTAGCGTCGTGTTCGTCTCACTCAGCATACTCGTTCTGATCTACGGCACGCAGAACAGCTATGCCGATTTGCGCGACTGGGTGTCACCCTTCAATGAACTGTTCGGCCTCTCCACGGTCGCCGGCGGCTGGTCGGTTGCTACCAAGGAAAGCATCGCAGTGCTGAACGACGAGGTCCTGCGCCAGGCGACGATGATCGGTTACATCAACAGTTTCTATCTTTTCAGTCTAACGGCGGCGCTGAGCGTGCCTGTGGTCCTGCTTTTCAGCAGGCCGCAAGCGGCTCAGGACTGACCCGACCGCTTCAGTTTTATCTCCCGCCACCAGATGAACAACCCGCTGCCGACAACCACCAGCCCGCCGAGGATCATATCGCGTTCTGGGACGTCGCCGAAGAATAGATAGCCGTATATTACAGCCCAGACCAAATTAAAGTAGCGGAACGGTGCGAGTACCGCGACTTCGCCGAAGCGGAAGGCGATGACGAGAAAGTATTGACCGACCCCCTGCAAAACGCCTGTCGCCGCAAGAATGCCGATGCCGTAAAGGTCCGGCGTCTTCCAGCCGAAGGGCAACGCGCAGAGACCGCCGATCAATACAAAGGCGGTGGAGTAGAACATGATCGAATTGTTCGTCTCCGTTGTCGACAGGCGCCGGGTGATGATATCGCGGAGCGAATTGGTGAATGCCGCAGCCAAGGCGAAGACCGCGATCCAAACCAACGGATTGGAACCGGGCTTGATCATGTACAGAACACCGGCGAAACCGATCAGCACCGCTGTCCAGCGACGCCAGCCCACTTTCTCGCCGAGGAGAAACGGCGCCATCGCCGTCCCGAAAATTGGCGAGACGAAGAAGATCGCAATCACATCCGCCAAAGGCATCACTTTGATCGCCATGACGAAGCCGAAGGTTGTGAAAAGCACACAGCCTCCCCGTAAAACCTGCCCGCCCCAGTTATTTACCCGAAGCGATCCCATCCCGCCATTTCGAGAGACCATGAGTAGAATCGGGATGAAGACGAAGAGTGAGCGAAAGAACAGAATTTCGCCGATGGGATAGATCCCCGTTAGGTGTTTTGCGAGACTGTCAGTCAATGAGAGGATTGCACCCGCGATAACCAGGGCGGCAATTCCTCTTATCTGATTGACGGCTGGGGTGGCGCTCACGATTGGCTCGGATATTTATGGAATAAAAGTCTTGCACCAACATAGCACATACTGCGGTCTTTGATGATCACGGAAGGACCCGAAGAGATACTGCGCATGTCGCTCGCCCGCGAGGTGCTGCGGCAATACGCCGATTAAGCAACCACAGACGGCCGCAATTGTTGCTCCCCCGATGACTCGGTCAAAGCGCTGGAGATAAGCCTGATGCGGCGGCTGGTATGCAGCTCACGGTGCGTAACCAGCCAGGCCGGTATAGGCATCGGCCCGAGCGAGGCCGCTTCCGAAATGATGCCATTGTCCCAGTCATCGCCTGCGCCCTGTCTGCCGGTATCGTATAGATTCATGACTGGCTCGACCATCCAGCGTTGATCCCTTTCTGACCGAGGATCGCAGCCGAGGACGGAGTGGCGTCTGGCAATCTGTCGTGCTAACAGTCGGGCCCGAGAGAGCCCGCCGATATGACGACACCCGATCCGGAACAAATCCTCAAACCCCTGCTGGCACGATCCCGCGAGCATCATTCGCCCTGCGGGGACGGTTCACTCGTTTGGCGAAGCTGGGGCGATGATGACCCGTCACGTCCCATTGTTATCCTGCTTCATGGCGGCTTCGGTGCTTGGAATCATTGGGTTCGGAATATTCCTTTCCTGGAGAATCGCTACCACATCATCACGCCGGACCTCCCGGGCTGCGGCGATTCCGCGGACCCGCCTAAACCATATGACGCTGAGAGTTTGGCCGCGATTCTTTCGGACGGGGTCGATCATGTCGTATCAGACGGTAGACCCTTCGATTTGGTCT